>JAEDGF010000125.1 GCA_016297645.1 Clostridiaceae bacterium | reverse complement strand
GAGCGAAAACCAGCCGGTCAAAACCGACACGGGTTCAAGTCCCGTCAGCCTAAGAACACGGTGAATTTTATTCTAATTGCGGCGTCCGCCTCTGCGGCTCAAACGAAAGCCGTCTGTTTTTGCCGATTATTGTTGACAACAATATCGTTGAGATGTAAAATTGAACGGGTACGGGGATGTGAAAACGAGTTTTCCGCACCCCATATGACGGAGAGGAATGAATGAAAACGAACGAGAAGATAATACAGTTCGGGACGGGCAACTTTTTGCGCGGCTTTGCCGACTGCTTCACCGACAGCCTTATAAAGCAGGGGCTTTTTGACGGCTCGACGGTAATAGTATCGCCCACGAACTCAAAAACGGTAGAAAAACTCAACGCTCAGTCCGGCAAATACGGACTTCTTGTGCGCGGCATAAAGGACGGCAAGGAAGTAAACGAGTACACGGAGATTTCTTGCATTTCGCGCGCCGTAAACCCGTATGCCGATTTTGACGGGTTTATTTCGCTTGCGCTGCTGCCGGAGGTGCGCTTTATAATTTCGAACACGACCGAAGCCGGGATCCGTTTCGACAGTGCCTGCAAATTTGAAGATGCGCCTGCCGCGTCCTTCCCCGGCAAGCTGACGCAGCTTTTATACAAACGATTTTCCGCCGGACTCGGCGGCGTTGTCGTCTTCGCCTGCGAGCTTATCGACAACAACGGGGACGAGCTGAAAAAATGCGTGCTTCACTATGCCGATATGTGGCAGCTCGGCGAAGCTTTTAAGAATTGGATAGAAAAAGAGAACCGCTTCTGCAACACCTTGGTGGACAGGATAGTCACCGGCTTCCCGGCGGCGGAGGCGGAACAAATATTTGAAAAAACGGGACACCGCGACTGCCTTCTCGACACCGCAGAGCCGTATCACCTGTGGGTGATTGAGGGCGACTTCGAAAACGAGCTGCCGCTGAAAAAGGGCGGAGTGAATGTAATATGGACAAACAACTGCGCGCCGTACAAAAAAATGAAGGTACGCATTCTCAACGGTTCGCACACGCTGATGTGCTTTCCGTCACTCCTGTGCGGCATGGAAACGGTGGGCGAAAGCCTTAAAGACGGGCTGATGAACGAATTTTTGCAGCGCTGCCTTTTCGGATACATTCTGCCTATGCTCGGCGAAACCGAGGAGAACCGCAGCTTCGCGGACGCGGTGCTTGAACGGTTCAAAAACCCCTTTATCCGCCACGAGTGGAGGTCTATTTCGCTCAACTCCGTAAGTAAATTCACCGCACGCGTTCTCCCGACCGTAAACGACCTGAAAGAACGGACGGGCAGCGTTCCCGCGCCGTTTGCGCTGTCGCTGGCGTGCCTTATAAAATATTACAGAGAATATGAACCCTCCGACGCGCCGGACGCTGTGAATTTTATCGGGAACGAGCCGCTTTTCACCGTCCTCAAAAACAGCGGACTCTGGGGAGAGGATATCTCGTATCTCAGCGGAAATGTGTCCGAGTGCCTGACGCGCATTGAAAGGGACGGAATCAGGGAGGCTATAAGATGGAGCTTATCCTGATAAACGAAAAGGACAATGTCGCCGTATCGTCCGAAAACGGACACAAATACGCGGTACGCGACATACAAAAGGGCGAAAAAGTGATAAAGTACGGCTTTACGATAGGTGAAGCCGTGTGCGACATTAAAAAAGGCGAACGGGTACACACAAACAACCTGAAAACGCTCCTCACGGGCGCGCTCGAATACGAGTACGAGCCGGAGTTTTCCGTCCCCGAGCCGCAAAAGCCCGTAATGATAAACGGCTATCTGCGCGCGGACGGCAGTGTGGGGATTCGCAACGAGATATGGGTGATTCCCACCGTCGGGTGCGTAAACGGCGCGGCAAAAACCATAGCCGAAAAAACGGGCGCGTTTTGCTTTACACACCAGTTCGGGTGCAGCCAGCTCGGCGCAGATCTCGAAGAAACACAGAAAACGCTTGCCGGGCTCATAAAGCACCCCAACGCGGGCGGCGTACTCGTGGTGGGACTCGGCTGCGAAAACAACGGAATCGGCGAGATGAAAAAGGCTCTCGGAGATTATGATGACCGAAGAATACGCTTTTTGAACTGCCAGGACTGCGAGGACGAGATTTCTCTCGGTATCGAAACGGTGAACGAGCTGCGCAAAATTGCGGACGGCGATATCCGCACGCCCGTCCCGATTTCAAAAATACGGCTCGGCTTGAAGTGCGGCGGCAGCGACGGCTTTTCGGGCATTACGGCGAACCCCATGTGCGGAATTATCTCCGACAGAATGATATCAATGGGCGCGTCGGCGGTGCTTACGGAGGTGCCGGAGATGTTCGGCGCAGAGCAGACGCTTTTCAGGCGATGTGCCGACCGCTCCGTTTTTTGCGACGCGGTGAAAATGATAAACGACTTCAAAAACTACTACACCGAACACGGGCAGCCCGTGAGCGAGAACCCCTCCCCCGGCAACCGCGAGGGCGGCATAACCACGCTTGAAGAAAAATCGCTCGGGTGCGTGCAAAAGGGCGGCACTGCGCCTGTGACGGCTGTTATCAAAAGCGGCGATACCGTGAAAAAGGGCGGACTTAATCTGCTGTACGGCCCCGGAAACGACCCTGTGGCGATAACGCGCCTTGCCTCTGCCGGATGTCAGATAATTCTTTTTACGACCGGGCGAGGAACGCCGCTCGGTGCGCCCGTTCCGACGATTAAAATTGCGACGAACTCCGCTCTTGCAGCTAAAAAGAGCGGCTGGACGGATTTTGACGCTTCATCAGGCTCTGCCGATGAGCTGGCCTCGCTTTTGATCGACACAATAAACGGCAGACAGACGAAAAACGAAATAAACAATTTCCGCGAAATAGCGATTTTCAAAAACGGGGTAACTCTGTGACGGCGTTTAACGGGTAATGCTTTTGCCGTAAAAAAATTTAGGAGAAAAAAGTGCTTTTCCGAAAACACGCGCTCGTCTTTCGGGATCGGCACTGCCGGAAGCCCGGTTCACTTAATTTTCGGAATCACGCTTTTTCGAAAGACCCTTCGATTCGTTTCCCGTTTTTACTGCGACAGCTGCGGGACAAAAAGTCCCCCTCTGTCCGCTAATGATTGACACATATGGAGAAAAATTGTAGTATAAAGAAAAAGAGAACAGAAACCTGCTAATAAAAGTCAATAGGGGAAATGAAGAAAATCGAAAAAGTTT
>JAEDGF010000003.1 GCA_016297645.1 Clostridiaceae bacterium | reverse complement strand
GTGCCGAAAAGGGGCACTGACGGGCGACATGGGTTTGAATCCCGTCAGCCTAAGTTACAAAAAAGTAAGAATATTGTACTTTATTTTTTATGTACAATATGGTAAAGTATAGGTAAATATCAGGAGGTGGTCACGGGTGAAAATACCTAAAAAGCTCAACCGCGCTATCGGGGTAGTGGTCAACGGCGTTACGAACGGCGTATCGCAGACGAGCGCAAAAAATAAAACCTCTTTTCTGCCGCCGGCGGAAGGAATTTCGGAGGCGTGCCGTCAGGCTGCCGCTGAATCCGTTGTCCTGCTCAAAAACGAAAAGGGCGTTTTGCCGCTGACGAAGGACAACACCGTGTCCGTTTTCGGCAGAGTGCAGTATGATACATTTTTTGTAGGATACGGTTCGGGCGGAGATGTTAATCCGCACTACACGGTAAGCATTGCCGACGGGCTGAAAGCAAACAAAAATATAATCATCGACAAAGAGCTTGACAAAATATACGCCGACTGGCGCAAAAAGAACCCTGTCGACAACGGTTTTTGGGGACACTGGCCCATGTGCCATGACGAAATGCCCGTTTCGTATGCCCTCGTAAAGGACGCCGCCGAGAGATCGGACACGGCATTTGTAGTCATAGGCCGCGCAGCCGGTGAGGACAGAGAGAACACCCTCGAAAAGGGCAGCTATTACCTGACCGACGAAGAAGAAAACATGATCTCTCTCGTGGCGGAGAGCTTTGAAAGAACCTGCGTAATACTCAACATCGGTTCCGTAATGGATCTGTCATGGATAGAGAAATATAACATTCCGTGTGCGCTTATCTGCTGGCAGGGCGGCATGGAAACCGGCAACGCTGTTGCGGATATCGTATCGGGTGCCGTCACCCCCTCGGGCAAATTGACGGATACTGTCGCGCGGGAATATACCGATTACCCGTCCTCAGACAATTTCGGCGGCAAAAAGCTCAACAAATATGTTGAAGACATCTTCGTAGGATACAGATATTTTGAAACCTTTGCCCCCGAAAAGGTGTTGTTCCCGTTCGGTTACGGACTTTCGTACACGACCTTTGAATACTCGAACGCTCGTCTTTCACAAGACGGCGACTCTTTCACTGTAACGGCGGACATAAAAAACACCGGCTCGTTCCCGGGGAAGGAAACAGCCCAGCTTTACTGCGCATATAACGGTGAGCTTCTCGCAACGCCTGCAATGCGTCTTATCACATTTGCAAAGACAAAAGAGCTTGCCCCCGGCGAAACGCAGACCGTCACAATGAATTTCTCCGTGTATGAACTGTCGAGCTATGACGACAGCGGAATCACCGGAACAAAATCGGCATATATAACAGAAAAGGGCGAATATGACATCCGACTCGGTTCAAGCGTACGCGGCACTGCGTCCGTCGGTGTGTACACCTGCAAGGAAACGCGCGTGATAAAGCAGCTTTCGGAGGTTTCCGCTGTTGAATACGAGAACCGTTTCATGCGGTTAAGACCGCTTCGTCTGAACGGAAAAGTATCAAAAGCATTTGAACCTGCACCCACAAGAACCGTTGATCTCAAAGAGAGAATTTTCGATTCACTTCCGCCCTACATAGCAAGAACGGACAGAAAGATAACCCTTGACGATGTTTTGTCCGGCTATGCAACGGTCGAAGAGCTGGTCGGCACGCTGACAAACGATGAACTCGAAGCGATAACAAGAGGTGCATATGTCATGAACTCCCCGCTCGGCGCGAAGGGCAACGCCTCTGTTTTCTGCGGCGTTCTCCCATCGCTGAGAGAGAAGGGCATTCCGCCGGTTACCTGCACGGACGGCCCCTCCGGAATTCGTCTTTGCGAATCCTCGGCACTCCTCCCGAACGGGACGGCGCTTGCGGCGACATGGAACGGCGAGCTTGTCGAGAAAGTATATAATCTTCTCGGCAAAGAAATGCTCGAACGCGGCTCTGATGTTCTCCTTGCACCCGGAATGAATATTCACAGGAATCCCCTTTGCGGAAGAAATTTCGAGTATTTTTCGGAAGATCCGCTCGTTTCGGGTAAAAGCGCGGCTGCCGTTGTGCGCGGTTTGCAAAGCACCGGTGTTTCGGCTTGCCCCAAGCACTTCTGCTGCAACAACCAGGAAACACGGCGCACGAAAAACAATTCCGTTGTAGCCGAGAGGGCATTAAGGGAAATCTACCTCAAAGGCTTTGAGATATGCGTAAAGGAAGCGAAGCCCAAAACAATCATGACCTCGTACAACAAGATAAACGGCGTGTGGGGTCACTACAATTTCGAGCTTGTGACAACCGTTTTGCGCGGTGAATGGGGCTTTGACGGCGCAGTGATGACGGACTGGTGGATGCAAAGCTCCGCTTCTCCCGAATTCCCGGCAATGAGAGATCAGGCTTACCGCGTAAGAGCCGGTGTTGATGTGCTTATGCCGGGCGGTGCAAGAGTCGGAAAGCAAGTACCGGACGGCACACTCCTTGAAACACTCGGACATCAAGAGGGTATCACACTCGGTGAGATACAAGCCGTCGCAGTTCATGTGATAAAATTTGCAATGCAGCTTCCATACAAATTCAAAAAAGAAAGCACGGAAGCCGAAGCACCGTCATGCGGCGAATAAGTTTTCAGTATGATAGTACTATAAACAGTTAAACAACAATATAAAAACCCGGGCGGACAGCCGCTCGGAACAGGAGGACATTATGGAACAGGTACCCATTATTCTCGCGGAAAACATGACAAAGGCTGCTCAATGGCTGAATACGACCTTTGCATCGTTCGACTCCGCAATTCTCGACTTCTACTACAATCTGCACAAAGGCTCGGCAGGCGGATTTTTTGATTTCTTCTTCAAAAATTTCACGCTGCTCGGCGAGGACGGAATTTTCCTCATTCTTCTTTCGCTCATTTTCCTGTTATTCAAGAAAACGCGTAAGGTCGGTGCGGGAATGCTCGGCGGTATCATTATCGGCGCGCTGTTCACCAACATCACAATCAAACAGGTGGTCGCCCGTCCCCGTCCGTATGCAACAACGGAGCTTTTCCAAAGCCGTTGGCTTGAAGTAAACGGACGGCTCGAAAGCGAATATTCGTTCCCCTCGGGTCACACGACCTCCGCAATGGCTGCAATGACTCCCATTTTCCTTTTCTGCAAAAAGAATGTGAGTTGGCTTGCCTTCCTGTTTGTAATCGTCATGGGCGCGTCCCGTAACTACATATTCGTTCACTATCCGTCCGATATACTCGGCGGAATAATAGTAGGCGGACTCGCAGGACTTCTTGCATATCTCATTGTCCGCGCTTTCTACGAAAAGGTGTTCCCGAAAAATAAGCTCGGCGCTTTTGTTATGAATTTCGATGTCCGCAACATCTTCAAGAAAGCAAAATAATCACATAAACAATTAAAAAAAATCCCCATGCTTCACCCAAAAAAAGAAGCTCGGGGATTTTTCTTGTCCGAATACAGTAATTGATTTACCGACAGGAGCTGCCGCAGGAAAAATCTGCTCAGCAGCCGAGGTGACGGCAAAGCTTTGATTCGAGCATTTCGAGCGCGACAAGATTATGTCCGCCCTCGGGGATAATTATGTCGGCATTCTTTTTGCTCGGTTCAACATATAATTCATGCATGGGCTTCACCGTATCAAGGTACTGGTTTATTACGGATTTGACGCTTCTGCCGCGTTCGTCAACATCCCTTTGAAGCCTGCGCAGAATGCGCACATCCGCATCGGTATCGACAAACAGCTTGACATCAAGTAAATCAAGCAGACTCTTATCCTGTAAAACAAGAATACCGTCAATAAGAAGAACGGGAGTAGGAACAATCAGCGTTGTTTTGTCGCTGCGGTCGTGAACGGTGTAGTCGTAGACGGGGCAGTGTACGCTTTCGCCGTTTTTGAGCTTTTTAAGGTGTTCGACAAGCAAAGCGGTGTCAAACGCCTCGGGGCAATCATAGTTTTGCTTTGTCCTCTCCTCGTAGGTGAGGTCGTGCTGTGCCTTGTAGTAATCGTCGTGCCGGATAATAGTCACCTTTTCGCCGAAACGGTCGGCGATCCACCTCGTTATGGTACTTTTTCCGCTGCCGGAGCCGCCGGCAATACCTATTATGAGAATATCCATTTTCCCTTTCTCCCCTGTTGATTTTGCAGTTTTCAAAAAACGCTGCTGTTATAATCCGGGAGCTTGACGCATTTTACGGACAGCTAAAAACCGCAGCCGAAACGGACAAGCCCCGTTTTTTCTTATCTGATAACGCCGTAGATAAGCGGCTTGACCGTCGGTTTTTCATCGGCGAAGCAAAGAGCTTCAAGATATTTCTTTTCTGCTTCTTCAATGCTGCCGTGATTATTTGTGTACAGTCGGCAAAGCTCCTCACCTGCCGAAACTCGCTCACCTGTTTTTTTGAGAAGAACAATGCCTGCCGCGTGGTCGATATCTGCGTCCTTCACGGCTCTGCCCGCACCGAGTGCAACGGCTGCTATTCCGATTTTTTCGGCGTTCATCTCGCCTATGTATCCGTCAACGGGTGAAACCACCGAATGAATGTATTCCGCCTTCTGGAAACGGGAGGTATCATCAACATAGGCTGTATCTCCGCCTTGTGCCGATATCCACTCTTTGAATTTTGCAAAGGCTGCACCCGAGGAAATTGCGTTTTCTGCTTTTTTGAGTGATTCATCAACGGAAATGCCGAGTGAATGACTTATCATTTCCGACGCGAGAGTCATGCAGACATCTCTCAAATCGCCTGTTTTTTCGCCTTTCAGTACGCTGACGGCTTCCTGAATTTCAAGCGCGTTTCCGACATTATTACCGAGCGGCGTGTTCATATCGGTTATTACGGCTGTCATATTTCTGCCGCAGCGCTTGCCTATTTCGACCATTTTTTCAGCAAGGCTTCTCGCGTCGTCGACGGTTTTCATAAACGCCCCGCTGCCCACCTTTACATCAAGGACAATGGAATGCGAACCGGCAGCAAGTTTTTTGCTCATGATACTCGATGTAATGAGCGGAATACTGTCAACCGTCGCGGTCAGATCACGCAGCGCATACATTATCTTATCGGCGGGAGCAAGATTGCCGGTCTGTCCGATAACGGCAACTCCGACTTTTTCGACCTGTTCCATGAAATCCTCCGCCGAGAGCGAGGTCTTGTACCCCGGGATCGATTCGAGTTTATCAACCGTTCCGCCGGTGTGACCGAGTCCCCTGCCGCTCATTTTTGCGACCTTGCACCCTACGCTTGCCGCAATAGGGGCAACGATAAGAGTAGTCTTGTCGCCTACTCCGCCGGTGGAATGCTTATCGACAGACAGATTCCCAAAACGGGACAAATCAACGGTATCGCCCGAGTGCGCCATGTGCAGAGTAAGGGATGAAATCTCTGCATCGGTCATTCCCCTGAAAAACACAGCCATCATAAAAGCGGCAGCCTGCCCCTCGCTGACGGTCTTATCCACAAAGCCGTTTACGAAAAAGGCAATCTCTTCGTCGGTCAACTCGCCGCCGTCTCTTTTTTTATGAATAATATCATACATTCTCATAATCGAAAACCTCCGAAAAAAGCATTGGGGTCTTTCGCAAAATTTACGAACGACCCCGAAATATTATTTTGTTACCGTGCACCCTTGTCGTAAGGAATTCCCTCTGCCTTCGGCGCTCTCGATTTTTTTGAGGTGAAGGCAAGAACAATTATGGTGATAAGGTAGGGCAAAAGTCTGTAAACATGGGAGCTTATGCCGATATTTGCCAGCAGATAAACGCCGTCGCCGTTTATGTCGATCGACGAATATGAAGCGGCAATACACTTAAAAAGTCCGAACAGCAGCGCGGAAACGGCGATGTTGCCGGGATTCCAGTTGCCGAAAATCATAACGGCAAGTGCAAGGAAGCCGAAGCCTGCGACTTCACCGGAGGCGGAACAGCCTGCCGCGCCGAGTGCGTAGACAAAGCCGCCGACGCCTGCAAGCGCGCCCGATATCGTTGTACCCGTGTAACGCATTTTATAGACATTTATTCCGAGTGAGTCGGCAGCCTGCGGATTTTCGCCGCATGCGCGGAGTCTGAGTCCGAACTTTGTCTTGTAAAGAATTATCGAAAGAACGATAAATGCGATTATACAGATATATGTTGAAATATATACTTTATTGAGGAATATCTCTCCGAAGAAGCCGATGTCCTTATCTCCCGGAATTCCCAAAGTGCTCTTTTTTATCATGAACCATTTTGCGGACGAGCCGGGAATACGGAGTATGTTCTGTTTCGCAACAACATTTATAAGGAACAATACAAGCGCGGGCGCGAGCATATTAAGCGCCGTGCCGCCGAGCGTCTGGTCCGCTTTCAGCTTTATCGCCGAGAAGGACAGCAGAAGCGAGAAAAGTGCACCCGCAACAGCGCAGGCAAGCAGTGTAACAAGCAGCAAAATCTGACCTTGCTCTACGGTAAATGCTTCTTTTTCCTGCATTATCTTTACAAATTGAACACCGACAAAAGCACCGAATATCATAATACCTTCAAGTGCGAGGTTGATAATACCGCTGCGCTCGGCGAAAACACCGGCAAGCGCGACTATCATCAGAGGTACTGCATAAGCAAGAGTCTGTTGAATTAAAAATACCATTATTCCGCCGCCTCCCCGTTATTTTCCGCAGCCGGTTTCATATCGTCATCAAAGACAACTGTTTCAACGACCGCTTCATCCGATTTTTTGTCGTTCTTCTTTACAGCACGCTTTGCCAAGAAGGTCTTGATAATAAGAACGAACGAGCTGAGATACACTATTACGGCTATAATAATATCGGTAAGATACTCGTTATATGTCGTAAGGTTTTTGATTTGAAGTCCTGCAATATTGAGCATGGACATGAGTATTCCGGTGAAGATAACACCTATGGGGTTATTTGCCGCAAGGAACGCAACGGGGATACCGTTAAAGCCCTCGGTGGGAAGTGCCTGATAGGTAGCCCAGTAGAACTCCGTATTTCCGGAAAGCCAGTAGAGAGCTGCCGCGCTTCCTGCAAGCCCGCCTGCTATCGCCATTGAAAGAACGATGTTGCGCTTATCGTTTATTCCGGCATATTTTGCGGCATAGCGGTTGCCGCCGCACGCTTTAAGCTGATAGCCGAAGGTGGTTTTGTTCATTACAATATAAACTATAATCGCTATTACGATCGCAATTATAATGCATCCGTTGACCTGCGAACCGGGGAATATTTTATCAAGGAACATTTTGGAGGTAGCCACGCCGTTCGAGGTAGTTTTACATATATAGGCGGTTTTACCTGACTCGGACGCATTTTTGAACTGCGGATTCGCGTCAAAGAACCATGTTACAAGGTTTGCCGCTATCCAGTTTGTCATAATGCACGAGATGACCTCGTTGATGTTCAGAAGCGATTTAAGAAGTCCGGGAATTGCACCCCACACGGCGCCTGCCGCGATACCGCCCAAAAATGCCAGTATCCAAATGACAACGGGCGGAACAGTCGCAGACGGTACGGAAAGGGCAATTGCAAGCGTTGCGGCTGTACCCATAAGGTACTGACCGGAAGCACCGATATTGAAAAGACCGGTCTTATAAGCAACTGCGACCGAAAGTCCCGTCAGGATTATCGGAGTGGCTCTGAAAAGCATATCGCCGAAGTTTGTCGGGTTGAATCCGAAGGTAAGGCTGCCTGCCGAATCGCGCCCTGTGCTGAACACGCCGAGGAAGATAAGTCTTATTCCCTCCCAAGCGGAACGGGCATCAATCGAATCGTTAAATATAGCGACAACGGCAACGATAATACTTCCTATCGCCATACCTATAATTATCGAAATGAAAGAAGAAATAATGGTAGTTGTTCCGTTCTTTGCAAACAAACCGGGCTTCGCGCCTGCTTTGTCAAGGAGCGGCGAAGAAGCTGCTTTATTATTCTTCATTTTTTACACCCCCGTTATCCCTCTTTGCGCCGGACATATAAAGTCCAAGCTCCTCGGAGGTAGTTTTTTTCGGGTCAAACTCACCCACTATTTCGCCTTCATACATAACGAGAATTCTGTCCGAAAGGCTCATGACCTCGTCGAGTTCAAGCGAAACTAGAAGAATTGCGGCGCCCCTGTCACGCTCGGCAACAATCTGCGAGTGAATGTATTCGATAGCGCCGACATCGAGTCCGCGCGTAGGCTGAACTGCGATGAGAAGCGGCTTCATACGGTCGATTTCACGCGCGATAATGGCTTTCTGCTGATTGCCGCCGGACATACTGCGTGCGGTGGTTATCGCACCCTGTCCGGAACGGACATCAAAGCGCTCTATAAGACTGTCGGCATATTTGCGAACCTCACCGAAACGGATAAAGCCCATTTTTTGGAACCGCTTGTCGTCAAAGTTCTGCAACACGAGGTTTTCTTCCAATGTGGACGAGAGAATAAGTCCGTGCTTATGCCTGTCCTCGGGAATATGTGCGATTCCCGTTTTGTTTCTCTTTTTTACGCTGCCGTGCGTGATATCCTTTCCGCACAGCTTTATCGAACCGCCGGTGACTCTGTCAAGTCCTGTTATACCGTGAACAAGCTCCGTCTGTCCGTTGCCGTCGATACCGGCAATGCAGACTATTTCGCCCGAGCGGACATTAAAGCTGACTCCTCTGACGGCATTGTTTTTATGAAGATTGCTCGGAACGGTAAGATTCTTTACTTCGAGAATATTTTCGCCCGGCTTGGCATCGTCCTTCTGAATTTCAAGCTGAACGGGTCTGCCGACCATCATGTTGGACAGCTGTTGTTTTGTAACATCGGCGGTATTTACCGTACCTATGCACTTACCCTTACGAAGAACCGTTACCCTGTCGGCAACCGCCATGATCTCGTTGAGTTTATGCGTTATAAACAGAATAGATTTACCTTCTTTGGCAAACCCGCGCATTATCTCCATCAGGTCGTCTATCTCCTGAGGAGTAAGAACTGCGGTAGGCTCGTCGAAAATGAGAACCTCGTTGTTGCGGTAGAGCATTTTCAAAATCTCGACACGCTGCTGCATTCCGACGGTGACATCTTCTATTTTTGCGTCGAGATCGACCTTTAAGCCGTATTTTTCGCAGAGAGCTTCAACCTGTTTTCTCGCCTGTTTTTTCTGCAAGAAACCGAACTTTGTTGTTTCGGCTCCGAGAATAATATTGTCGAGTACCGTAAAGACATCTACCAGCTTAAAGTGCTGATGCACCATTCCGATACCGAGAGCGGTAGCATCGTTGGGGTCCTTGATTTTTACTTCTTCGCCGTTTTTAAGTATCTTTCCCTCTTCGGGCTGATAAAGACCGAAAAGAACCGACATAAGGGTTGATTTACCGGCGCCGTTTTCACCGAGGAGCGCGTGAATCTCTCCGCGCCTGAGCTGCAAGGTGATATCATCGTTTGCAACTATACCCGGGAAAACCTTTGTGATATTCAGCATTTCGATTATATAGTCATTTTCTTTTGGCATTGTTTCACTTCCGTATCTTTTATTCAGGAAAATGTAATTGACCCGGCACGACGCGTATAAACAGCACCGCACCGAAATAAGCAAAAGGCGGGACCCTGCACCGGATCGATGCAGAAATCCCACCCCTGTAAATAATGCTTATTTAACGATGGTAAGGTTTACATTCGCAAATGAATCCTCTGCAAGCTTTGCATAGTCGTTTGAAACTTTTACAGAGCCGTCCTTGATGGAGGCGAAAAGCTTGTTGTAATCGTCAAGTGAGAACTTGGTAAGGCCCCAGTTAGCGGTCGGAAGTCCGACAGCGTCATTGGCAGCGCCGAGAACGGTGGAAACACCGCCGAGCTCGTCAAACTTATCAGTGTAGAACTTATCGAGAGCAAATATAACAGCTTCGCGAAGTCCCTTTGTAGCGGAGGTGATGACTGTGTCGCTCTGGGAGGACTGGTCAACATCGACGCCGATGACTTTGCCGTCGTTAGCGCCGGCAGCGTCAAAAGCGGACTGGCACATATTACCGCCGCAGCAGAATATTGCCTGAGTGCCGTTTGTGTACCAACCGTTAAGCATAGCTTGAAGGTCGGGAGAAGCCGAGAAGGTAGCGCCGTAGAGCCAGCTGTAATTCATGTCGACTTTGATGTTAAGTTCCTTAGCAGCGTCATTTGCGCCCTGAACGAAACCATAGCCGAATCTGCAACAAGCGGGGTTTTCTCCGCCGCCGCCGCCGGTAAAGCCGAGCTTTGTGTAGCCTTCTTTAACAGCTGCGAATCCTGCAAGATAACCGGACTGCTCTTCCTGGAAGGAAATGGGAGCAACATTCTTTATCTCTGTACCGGCAACGCCGCTCTTAGTTGTCTCATCATACTTTGTGTAAAGAGTATAACCGTCGATGAAAACGAACTTAACATCGGTGAATTCAAGAGCTGCCTTTTTAAGGGCGGTTTCCTGCAAGAAACCTGCGCAAACAACAATCTTTGCACCTGCGTCGGCTGCAGCCTTCATGGCGTTGAATCTGTCGTCGTCGGTAGCCTTATCGCCGTTAGCCGGCTGATAGTATTTGTAGGTCTTGTTGTTTTCGGAAGCATATCTCTTTATGCCTTCCCAAGTGCCCTGGTTAAAGGACTGGTCTTTGAGCGAACCGACATCGGTAACGAAAGCGATCTCATATTTGCCGTCGGCAGATACGGGGTCATCTTTTACCGCGTTGTAGTCAAACTCGGTTTCCTTTTCCTCGGTTGCATTTGTGCCGTCGGGAGCGGCAGGATTGGTAGGTTCATTACCGCCCTTGCAAGCCGCAAGTCCAAGACAAAGGATCATTGAAAGTGCGATAAGTACTGCAAGTACTTTTTTCATGGTTTACATCCTCCTAAATATTGGCGTACAGAAAAGCCTCTGTCGCATAAGAGATATTAACATATGACACCTGATTTTTCAATGTTTTTTTGTAAATTTTCCCAAATATTTCTTTTTTGTAACCTTTATATTTCGAAAACGGAAATATAAATCAGCCGCTCATGTAGCCCGGATTGAACGAAAACGGCAGCAATTCGCAGAGTTTCAGCTCACGGAATTCGTTTTTTCCGGTCACAAGAATCACCGGAAAATCGGGCGGGCAGAACTCTGCCAGCACCTGACGGCACACGCCGCACGGGGGGAACATCCCGTTTATTTTTCCGTCTTTGCCGCCGCAGACGGCTATCATCGTGAAATCGCGTCTGCCTTCGCTCACCGCCTTGAATACGGCTGTCCTCTCGGCGCAGACGGTGGGAGTAAACGATGCGTTTTCGATGTTGCAGCCCGTAAAGACCGTACCGTCCGAGCAAACAAGAGCAGCTCCGACCTTAAAGCCCGAATACGGAACATAGGCGTTTTGCATCGCTTTCACCGCTTTTTCGCACAGTTCTTTTTTGTTCATACAAAACTCCCCTTTTCATTTTTGTTTCCGCCGCAATACATCCGGAATTTACAGAAGCGACTCGCCTGCACCGTCGAAAGGTGTATCGAGGAGCTTTGCAACGGTCGCGGCGATATCCGCAAATGTACTTCGTGTACCGTAATTTACCGGCGGAATCGACTTTGAGTACATTATAAACGGCGTGTATTCCCTGCTGTGGTCGGTACTTTCGTCGCCGGGGTCGCAGCCGTGGTCGGCAGTTATCATAAGGACATCATCGGGGCGCATTTTTTCCGTAAAGGACGGAAGCCACGCGTCAAACTCGGCGAATGCGCGGGCGTAGCCGTCAATATCCTGACGGTGTCCGTAGAGCATATCGAAATCGACAAGATTGGTAAAGCACAAGCCGTCAAAATCCTTGTCGAGTGCTTCGAAGGTTTTCTGCATTCCCTCCGTGTTCGAGTGGGTAAAGGTGTGTTCCGTTATTCCTCTGCCTGCAAAAATATCGTAGATCTTGCCTATGGCATAAACCGTCTTGCCGTTCTTTTTAAGTGCATCAAGAAGCGTATCGGCGGGAGGTTCAAGAGAGAAATCATGGCGGTTTGCCGTCCGGGTAAAGGGATATTCACCCGTAAACGGTCTTGCTATAACGCGCCCTACCGCATTTTTACCTGCTAAGATACGGCGCGCAATGCGGCAGTATTCGTACAGCTGCTCGGTAGGAACAATGCTTTCGTGCGCAGCTATCTGAAAAACGCTGTCGGCAGAGGTATATACGATGAGATTTCCGGTTTTTAAGTGTTCTTCGCCGTAGTCTTTAATTACCTCCGTTCCGGAATAGGGCTTGTTGCACAGCACTCCGCGTCCGGTCGCCTTAGAAAACTCGTCGAGAATCTCTTTCGGGAAGCCGTTCGGAAAAGTCGGCAGCGGCGAGGGCGAAATAAGCCCCGCAATTTCCCAGTGACCTACGGTAGTGTCTTTACCGCGCGACTTCTCCCGCATCCTTGCAACGCTTGCTTCGGGAGAAGGATTTTTGCCGAGAAAATCAAGTCCGTCAATGCAGCTAAGCCCGAGACGCCTCATATTTTCATCCCTGAAAAACGGCGAGGTTGATATTCTCTTTATCGTATTGCAATCTCTGTCGCCGAAATCGGCTGCATCGGGTGCTTCACCGGCTCCGCACGAATCGAGAACCGTAAGAAATACTCTTTTCATAATATCACTTCCAATCGGATATATCAGCCGAGAGCCTTTGCGGTTTTGAGCGCAAGCTCCATCATTTCCGTAAACGAATTCTGACGCTCCTCGGCAGAGGTGGCTTCGCCTGTGAGAATATGGTCGGATATCGTGCATATCGCAAGGGCGTTTTTGCCGACACGGGCCGCATTCATGTACAGAGCGGCGGCTTCCATCTCAATGGCGAGAACGCCCATCTTGCTCCACACGGGTGTTGAACGCATCGACTCGGGTACATCGGACTCGTCATTGTAGAATGTGTCGGAGGAGAGAAGATTGCCGACATGGTATCTTACCCCGGCTTTATCCGCTTCTTCCGTGCAGGCTTTCAGCATTTTATAGCTTGCGATAGGCGCGAACGAACCGGGCAGATGATACTGGTGAGCAAAAGAAGAATTGGTACAAGCACCCATTCCGACGACGATATCTCGAACCTTTATATCGGGAGATATAGCACCGGCGGAGCCTATACGCATGATATTTTCAACGCCGAAAAAGTTAAACAGCTCATATGAGTATATGCCTATTGAGGGCATTCCCATACCGCTTGCCATAACGGATACGCGTGTTCCGTCATAGAATCCGGTATAGCCGTGGATGCCGCGGACATTATTTACAAGCTTTGCGTCGGACAAAAAGTTCTCGGCAATGAATTTTGCGCGGAGAGGATCGCCCGGCATAAGTACGGTATTGGCAAAATCCTCGGGGGTCGCATTTATATGCGGCGTAGGATAAGGTACAGACATGGCAATGATCCTTTCTTTGTGTTTTATTTTCGGCAGCGGCGCAGAAAGTCTGTCGGGCACTTGTTAAGGTGACTGCGCCGGGCATACGTGCATTTTCGGATGTCGGCGTACAGACACACAGCCTGTTTTTCGGGCATTTCCCGCCGACCGGCAATACGGCGCTGCCGCTTGTTTTTTTATCAGTATTTACCGTCGGCTGCTTCGTTTTTAACGGCTTTCACGATCCGGCTCGTTCCCAGACGGGAAGCACCGAGCTTTATGAACTCCTCTGCGTCGGCAACGGATGATATGCCGCCTGCGGCTTTTATTTTAAGATGAGGGGCGACATTTTCGGCAAAGAGCTTTACATCCGCTTTTGTCGCACCGCCCGTTGAAAAGCCGGTGGAGGTCTTGATGTAATCCGCTCCGGAAGCGGAAACTATCTCACACATCTTTATTTTTTCTTCATCCGTAAGCAGGCAGGTTTCGATTATGACCTTCAAAAGCTTTCCGCCGCAGGCTTTTTTGACGGCTTTTATCTCATCGAGCAGCTCATCGTATCTCTTGTCTTTGAGCCAGCCGATGTTTATTACCATATCTATTTCATCTGCGCCGTTTTTGACTGCGTCCTCGGCTTCGAAGCATTTTGCAGCCGTTGTGGAATAGCCGTTCGGGAAACCTATAACGGTACAAATTTTAAGCTTGTCGCCGACATACTTCTTTGCTTCGGCTACGTATGACGCGGGAATGCATACCGATGCGGTTGCGTATTTGATTCCGTCGTCACAGCACTGTTTTATATCAGCCCATACGGCTGTTTGCGCAAGTACGGTGTGGTCTACCTTTGAAAGAATTTCTTTAATATCCGTAATAATCGCTCCGTTTCATTTGTTTTTTTCATTCTAACATTTTACAAAGAAAAATACAACCGCAAAAAATCAAAACAAAAACCGACAGCGAAAGAGTTGTTTTTCCTTCGCTGCCGGCATTATTCTGTTACAGTCTTATCTGAGCGAGATTGCTCATTGAAGAAACGGCTTCACCGTTTTCTATTCTTTTTATAAAATCGTATATCTGGTCGTTGACGGGTGTGGGAACACCGTACTTTTTACCGTTTTTGGATATGTAGCCGTTGAAAATATCGATCTCCGTTTTTTCGCCCCTGTCAAGCGACTGCAAGGTTGAAGGACGGACAAGACCGAACTTTTTGCCTACGATGCTGACGAGCTTCTTGCATATCTTCTTATAGCCGTTCGACTCGGACAAAAGAAGCAGATTATAGTTGAGGACTTTCGCGTACGGCGGAACTTTAAGCCCCATTTTTTTTGAGAGATATGTGGCTTCCCTTGCGATTTCAAGGAAGATATCCTTCGCTCTTTCATCGGAGAGCATAACTCCGACCGGTTCGCCGGTAAGCGCCGCTATGGAGTTTATGCAGGAATTTATTATGAGCTTTGAATAAAGCTGAGCGTCAATATCCGTCACAACGGTTGTGGGCAGGAGCGACTTGTATACTTCGCAAAGCTCGTTTATTTTCGCGTCGACTCTGCCGTCGAGTCTGCCTATTTTGAGTTCACCGCCGCTCGTAACATTGACATCGCCGTTGGGAAGCATGGTTGCTCCGAAGCCTATCATGCAGCCGACGGTCTTTTCTTTTCCGACGACATCGGCAAGAATACCTGTGCATATGCCGTTTTGCATGGACACAAAAAGTCCGTCCTCTTTCACATGGGGAAGCATCTGCTTTGCAACGGGAGCGAGCGCAAAATACTTGGTGGCGATAATGCAGACATCATATTTTTCGATAAGCTCGTCCGGGCTTGTGTAGACCGTGAATTTCTCGTTATGGTTTCCGAGTGCGCCCGTAAGCGTTATACCCTCGGTGCGTATTTTTTCGGCGCGTTCCGGGTTGACCTCGATAATTTCGATATCGTGCTTTTTCTCTTTTATCATAGTTGCGGTGGTGCCGCCTATCGAGCCGGCGCCTACAAGAATAATTTTCATACTCATACACTCCTGTTTCGCGTTATTACATATAGAATAAATGAAAAATCCGTTTTAGTCAATAAGTTTTGCTGTTATCCGACACATTATTAACAAGTGTATCATTGTTTTTTGCGCTCCGCCGTAGTAAAATAGACTTACAAACATCAAATGGAGTTGAGAAAAATGATACTGTCATATTCAAAGAAAACACCCGTTATCGACGAGAGCTGCTTTATAGCGGAAACCGCAGCCGTTGTCGGTGAAGTTACATTGCAGCAAAACGCGTCCGTATGGTTCGGCGCGGCTTTAAGAGGCGATATGGCACCGATAACGGTCGGCAAGAACTCTAATATTCAGGAAAATGCGGTCGTTCATGTTTCTCCGGGACACCCGGCTGTTATCGGGAACGGCGTGACGGTCGGACACGGCGCGATAGTCCATGGCGCGACAATAGGCGACAATGTTCTTGTGGGAATGAATGCCGTTGTACTTGACGGCGCGGTAGTTGGCAAAAACTCCGTTATAGGAGCCGGAGCCGTCGTTACATCAAATACCGTTGTACCGGACAACACACTCATGCTCGGTGTGCCTGCCGAACCGGTAAAGGCGGTATCCGCAAAGACTGCCCTTTCAAACACCGTTAACGCTTCGGCTTATGTACAGCTTGCGAAAAAGTACCGCAAAGAATCCGAGGAAAAATAAATAAATTATCGGCAGTAACAAACACGCATCCCTTGCCTCGACAGGCTGACGGGAAGCGTGTTTCTGTTTTTTATGCGAAGGCGACTTTCATTCGGAACACGCTTTCGGCGTTAATTTTTCTCGCCGGTTGCCACATCCGACAGACTGATTATATTCGGCTGACGCGGCAGCAAAACAAAATCATATCTCTTTATATACCGTCAGAGTCACGGGTCCTATAAGTCCGGACGACGCGTCCTCCGGATAGTTTGAATACCGTGACGGAACAGTCGAATAGTGATTTGACAGCGTATTCGAAACAGTGATTTCAAGCGTATTTGTGCCGTTTACAAGCTTGTCCGTAACCTCGCACGAAAACGGTGCTCCGGTAAAAACTATCGGTTCTTTTCCGTTTATGCAAACGCTTGCCGTTGCACCGACGCGCCCCAAATTCAATTCAAACCGCTCGTCAATATCCTCTTTGCGGACATTCACTTCGGCGGTGTAGCGCATTTTTCCGGAATAACAGCACAGCGCGCCGTTCTTCGAAATATCGCCGCTCGAAATTATCCCCTTGCCGCAGGACAACCTGACAGGCTCGGGAACAGCGCCGAGGTCGGCAATACCGTCATTCGGTTTGATAAGGAGCGTTACCTGAGCGCCCTCATCGAATTGCTTTTCCGCTTCGGCAAAATAAACATCTCCGCCGAAATTACCTTTTCCGCCCTCTTTGATTTTAAGCGAAGCTCCGTCCGCTTCGGCGCTGACGAGCGAACCGAACAAATTCGCTTCAAGCGCGTAAAATCCCGGAGGAGCCTTGAAGGAAAGGCAGAGCAGCTCCCCGTTTTCAAACGGACTGCAATACGGCAGAAAATCGGGATTTGCAAAGGAAACGCACGATAACGGGAAGCCCGTTTCGGAGAAGTCTTTTTTTGTCGTAAAAAATACACCGGAGCGCTTCAACGGCGAACGGTTGCGGTAATCCGGTTTCCCGCTTTCATCATATATGTAGGCGACAACGACCCGGTTTTTACCCTTTTTAAGTTCGACCGGCACAGTGGGATCGCATACCTCCGTACCGTTTACGAACAGCTTATCCGGATGAATTCCGCACAGGTACACATACGCCTGCATATCCTTTGCGGCAAAAACGGACGACACAAAAACGGAGTCTTTGTCAAAAATAAAGTTATCGTTATACACTCTGCCCTTTAATCCGTGGTAGCCCTGTTCGTAGATATACCGGTCATAATTGTCGCCGGTATATATAAAGCCGTACCGCTCATGTATGGGGAGAATCTCGTAATCGCTTTCGGGGAGCTCGTCCTTCAAAACGGCAGAGAAAACGGCGGGAGTCACATCACCCTTACAGCGGAAAAACCGTCTGCTCATGCAGTAGGCTGCACTGCGGTGCGTAAACTCCGGCTGACTGCACCGGGCTTCGTCCGTCACGCACCGGTCAAAAAATCTCGCTTCTGCCCCGATAACGCCTCCGGTGGGCAGATAGAAATCGCCGTACCTGTTGTCAAGCGTCGGCAGCAGCTCAAAATTCCACCTGTCAATTTCCGTCTGCGACACGGTAATTCTCTCGGGAAAGCCGGAGGTGTTTATGTCGCCGTCATACGGGAGAAGCCTATCCGTAAACAGTACCAGCGCATTTTCATTTTTTTCGGTCGGCATTTTTATAAAGACGAAACCGCTCTCCGAAACTGTACCTGTGAGCCGGTATATCTTTTTCCGCTCGGGATCGAGCAGATAAGGCGTCCCCTCCGCTTCGAACCGGCAGACGCTGTCTTTTTCGGCGTAGCGGACAAAGAAAAGACTGTCCTTGCCGCATACCCGTCTGTTGACATACACCTTGTCGCCCATCGCCGTGCCGTCCGGAAGAAAGCTGCGATGAACACGCTTGTTTATCGCGGTTATAAGCTCCTCCGAATTTGCGGTCAGCATACAATGCGGGTGCGACAGCATATCGAGAATATCGTTTCCGAACACCTCGTCGTTCAGTCCGGCGCGGTCGGAAGCATAAGGTGTTATCCCGCAGAAAAAGACATATCCGCCGCTGTCGAGAAACGCTTTGAGCTGCTTTATCACACTGTACCTGATGCAGTCAACGCTGCAAAAGATGAGCGCGCGGTATTTTTCGTCGGAGGTGCAAAGCATTCCGTTTATGAATTTTGCCCGTTCTATCGACTGATGGTCTATAAAATCGAAATCAATTCCGTTATTGAACAGCCTTTCGGCGGTTTCGAAAGTGTCGTTTACGCATTTTTCGCTGTTCTCGCCGTAATCGCAGGAGGAAACGGGATAGAACACCGCCGCATCGCACCTGTGCGCGCCGACGGTAAGAAGCGCCGACATGGTTTTATACTTGTCGAGCCACTGCTTTTCGTCGTCCCAATACGGCATTCTGAAATGGAAATCGGGCGGCGCCCACTCGAAAAATCCGCCGAGTGTGGAATAGTAAAGACCGTGCAGATTCAAGAGATTTGCACCGAAAATAAAATTGTCGTCCGTAGCGGCGGTAATGCTTTCAAGCGTTGTACCCCAGCCGGAGGAATGGTAGCCTTCGAGCCACACGCGCGGACGGTGGTACAAATGCGCTATCGAGCTGTTGACCTTGACTTTTATAAGGTCTGCCGCTCTGCCCGGCGTGTCGTTTCCGGGGGCGGTAAACCAGCGCACGCACCTGAAATAGTCCGAAAACTCATCGGGCTTTCTGCCGCGGCTCGACTGGTCGCATCCGTAGATAAGTCCGCGTGACGCGTGGAATTCATATATCGGCTTGAAATAGTTTTCCTCCGTAAGACGGGTGCGTTCATCGGCAATATCAAGCCTTATTTTCGGCGTTATATCGCCGAGATTGTAAAACAGATGCGGAATAAATCCAATGGGATCGTATCCGAAACGCTTCTCTGCCGCGCGGCGCAGTCCGTCGCTCCAAAGATAACGGACATCGCAGCCGAACATGAGCTCGTCCTGAAAAAAGTAGTTAAGCGTTCCTTTTTTCAGCTTCGGAAAACGGCGTTCGAATTCCTCAAAATATATCCCCGTGAGCATTTTTCCGCAACCGGGAGCCATCGGATTTATCGAACGCTCCGCTGTTTTTATGCGTACTTCGAATGCTTCCGCGAACGCCGGAACATCCTCGGAAAAGCCCTTGCCGCGCTCATATATGACCGTAGGGACGGTACATTGAGCGTCGTCATACGAGATAACGGCAAGAACATCTTCGTCGGGCTGATATCCGCCCGCACCGAAAAACATTATTTTTTCGCACGAGATGACCGTTGCAGCCATTCCATCCGCACAAGCGACACGGTCTGTAAAAAATCCGTTCCCGATCCACGCAAGAGTATAATCCCCTACGCCTATACCCATTCCGAGTTCTTCGCAGACCTCGGCCGCATATCCGAAGAATTCCCACCACTCGTCCGAGAACTGAACGGGCTTGCCGGGAATACTTCTGCCGAAGCCGCCGAAGGGAGCGTCATCTTCGCCGCCGTCCTTCATATGGGCATAGTTGACCTGAACGCCTGCAATACCTTTTTCGGCTAATGCCGTCAGCTGACTGCGAATGCGCTCTTTATCGAGTCTGTCCCCCGTCCACCAGTAAAACGGCACTTCGCCGCATTCACGCGGAGGGTTGAGGAACGCTTCAAGGAAATCGTTTTGTCTGTTTTCGTTTTCTGTCATAAGTGCTAATTTTTAAGCGAGTGAATCGGTGCGGGAATTCTGCCGCCCCTTGATATAAAGCGCTCGGGTGAATTTGTGTTGAGCGGAATAACGGGAGCGTAGCCGAGAAGTCCGCCGAACTCCACGCTGTCCCCTTCTTTTTTGCCGTATGCCGGGATAACTCTTACGGCTGTGGTTTTTGTATTTGCAACGCCTATCGAAATTTCGTCGGCGATAATGCCCGAAATAACTGCGGATGTTGTATCTCCGGGAATTGCTATCATGTCGAGTCCGACCGAGCAGACCGCCGTCATGGCTTCAAGCTTTTCTATCGTAAGACTGCCGTCGGACACCGCCGAAATCATGCCCTCGTCCTCGGACACGGGAATAAACGCGCCCGAAAGTCCGCCGACATGAGAGCTTGCCATAACGCCGCCCTTTTTGACTGCGTCATTGAGCATTGCAAGGCAGGCGGTAGTGCCGTGTGCGCCGCATTTTTCAAGTCCCATTTCTTCGAGAATGCGTGCAACGGAATCCCCTATCGCAGGTGTGGGAGCAAGCGAGAGGTCGACTATACCGAACGGCACGCCGAGTCTGTCTGCCGCTTCGCCCGCAACGAGCTGTCCCACACGGGTTATCTTGAACGCCGTCTTTTTTATAACATCGGCAAGAGCGGACAAATCGCAGTCGCCTGCTCTCTTTATCGCGGAGGCAACGACTCCGGGTCCGGAAACGCCCACATTTATCACGCATTCGGGCTCGCCTATTCCGTGGAACGCGCCTGCCATGAAAGGGTTATCCTGCGGCACATTCGCAAAAACCACGAGCTTAGCACAGCCTATCGAACCGTTGTCGCGCGACAGATACGCCGTCTTTTTTACCGTTTCGCCCATGAGCCGTACGGCATCCATGTTAATTCCGGCTTTTGTGGACGCGACATTTACGCTCGAACAAACTTTTCCGGTCGAACACAGCGCTTCGGGAATCGAGGCGATAAGCTCTCTCGCGCCGTCGGTAAAGCCCTTATCGACAAGCGCGGAAAAACCGCCGATGAAATTTATTCCGAGTGTATCAGCCGCTCTGTCGAGCGTTTCGGCGATTTTTATGTATGTATCGCGCCCGTGCCTGCCGCCGACAAGCGAAACGGGCGTTACCGACACCCTTTTGTTTACTATCGGAATGCCGTACTGTTTTTCTATTTCGGTACCGACCTTTACAAGGTGTTCGGCTTTTTTCGTTATTTTGTCGTAGATATTGCAGCAAAGACGCTTCTCGTCGTCGCTGACGCAGTCAAAAAGCGATATACCCATTGTTATCGTGCGTATATCGAGATTTTCCTGACGAATCATATTTATTGTTTCAAGTATATCCGCCGTGTTTATCATAAATAAACTATCTCCCGTTTTTTATATGTGGTGCATTGTGTTGAAAATATCCTCGTGCATTGTATGGATATCAAGTCCTCTGCTCTGTCCGTAATCGCCGAGCATATCGGCGAAATCCGCGAACGGAACGGTGAGTCCGTCCACATCCGCGAGCATTATCATCGCGAAATACTCACTCAGAACGCTCTGAGTGATATCGAGTATATTCACGCCCTTTTCCGCGCACAGCGCGCTTACACCGGCGATTATGCCGACATTGTCTTTTCCCGTTACAGTTATTACTGCTTTCATTTTAACCTCCGAAAAATGTATTTACCGCTATATTTTACTATAAAACAAACGGCAATTCAATTACAAATTCTTTTTATGTGCAACAAATTCTTGTGTCAAAACGCAGGACAGGCAAAAAACCTCTCTTACCCGTATTATACGCGGCTTTTTCTCCGCTGTTGCAAATAACCTCCGTACGGTTTTTGACATAAACACGGCGCGGCGTATCCAAAAAACTCACCGCAGAATACAAACGGCCGAGGTTGCCCGAACTTGACTTTTACACGCGACTGCTGTATATTTACTCCATTCGCTTCAAGGGGGCAGAAATATGCGTTTCTTTTCTTTTGCCGGGGGACAAATCCCGCTCGGCTCAAAAACATATATAATGGGCATACTCAATGTAACGCCCGATTCGTTTTCGGACGGAGGAATGTGGTTTTCCCCCGAAAAAGCGGCGGCACACGCTGCCGAAATGGAGGAAAACGGCGCGGATATAATAGACATCGGCGCTTTCTCGACTCGTCCGGGAGCGGAATATATCACCCCCGAGGAGGAGTGGAAAAGGCTCTCGGCTGTCTTGCCGGAGATAATAAAACACACAAGCCTTCCCGTGTCTGTCGACACCTTTGTGCCGGAAGTTGCGGAAAGATGTATCGACGCAGGCGCTGCGATAATAAATGATGTAAGCGGTGTTTTTAACGAAAAAACCGCCGAGCTTATAAAAAGAAGCGGAGCCGGATGGATACTTATGCACGGCGGAGTGGCGACCGGCAGGGCGGAAAGCGTCGCAGACTACCCAGGCGGCGCATCTTTGAGCGTTCAGAATTTTTTCGACTCCGCAGCGGAATATGCCGCCGCCCACGGCATTCCCGTCGAAAAAATATGCCTTGACCCGGGCTTCGGCTTTTCGAAGGACGAAATGCAAAACATCGAGCTTCTCAAAAATCTCGGTACTCTTAATACGCACGGCGCGGCGCTTTTATCGGCACTGTCGCGCAAGCGGTTTGTGGGCGCTGTTTCGGACGAACCGGACGCTGCGAAACGGGACGAAGCTACACTTATCTGCAACACGCTGAGCGTTATCGGCGGCGCGGACATAATAAGAGTCCACAATGTCCCGCTGCACGCAAAGGCAATACGCACGGCGGACAGATTGATAAGACATTTCAATTAGTTTTTGCGATATAAAGGTTTTGACGACGCAGTAAAGAAACGGCAAACAGAAGAAAATACCGGCTTGCCCGGGCTGAATTCAAGCATTTTAATCTGATTCAGCCCGTTTTGCCGGGTTCTTTTTTATCTTCTCAGCGCGACTTTACCCCTAAATTCCCCTCGGAATTATCACATACAAAACGAGAAAGAACGAGAAAACGGAAGATAATCAAAGAATATGTGAGATCAAAGACTCAAAAAAGATATTTTTGTATGTGTTAATGATTTTTTGTAATAGCAGAGAAACGGCGAAGAAAATAAACTCATTACAGCACAATAGTTCTTAAACTGGAATATTTTTAAGGTGTTTAATTTCTAAAATATCAATAAATCGGTCTAAAACCATTGTATATGCCAAAATTTAGCAGAATGTAGGTTTTCCGTTTTTGCCGGGTGCTGCTTTTGTTTTTTTACTCGACTTCACTGTTTTTGCCGGTGCGTTTTTATGTTTTCTTCCCGCTTTACTTCACTGTTTTTTCACAGGTGTAGCGCGGTTTTCCGATGCTCTTTTTACCGTACTCTATCGCTTCATACGGGCAGCGGCAAATACACGCCATGCAATGAGTGCAGTTTTTG
This sequence comes from Clostridiaceae bacterium, assembly GCA_016297645.1. Classification (GTDB taxonomy): domain Bacteria; phylum Bacillota; class Clostridia; order Oscillospirales; family Acutalibacteraceae; genus RUG806. Next base: position 37,603 of record JAEDGF010000003.1, on the reverse strand, counting down.
CCCCACACGGGTTTATTGTTTTCAAGGCGGATATTGTTCAGCGGACACACACTGACGCACAATCCGCAGCCTTTACAGCCGCCGCCTGCCGTAAAGCTGTCAGCCTTTACAAACATACGGTAAAAAATACCATTGACCGCGCCGCTCATGAAGCGGTCGTAAAGGTTATTTCTCGTCAGAGGGAACTTCGCGCCGTCAGCTATCGCCGAACCGGCACAATCAATGAACGGCTCGGCTTTTTCGATTATTTTCAACGCCTTTTCTTTTTCGGGAACGCCGAACATCGCTATATAATTTTCGGGCATAACTATCTGATATGTACCCATATATGTAAAGTTTTTCGCTTTACATAATTCAATATTGTACTTTGCGGCATTGCCTATTTCGCCGCCGCAGTCCATAACAAACCAAGCCCGTTTTTTCTCGCCGAAATCGGTCGCTCTTATCCATTCGTCAACCACCTTCGGAATTCGCCACGCATAAGTGGGTGTTACGAAAACAAGACGGTCGCTCTCATCGTTAACGGGGTCTTTGCTGCCGCTTTTTACAGCCGCATTTATGTCAAAAAACCTCTCGCCCGTCTTGTCGGATATTTTTTTGGCAATATAGGCACTGTTCCCGGTGCCGGAAAAACAGTATACCATAACAGTTCTTCACCGCCTTTTGGTCAGTCCGACGCGCGTGCGTCGAGCTTCAATACATTTTCGGAGTAGAATTCATCATATGTGCCGTTGTCGATAGCTTCGCGTATCTTTGTCATCAGCGAATTATAAAAGTAGAGGTTGTGCATAACGCAAAACCTGAGAGCCAAAACCTCTTTTGCCTTGACAAGGTGGCGTATGTACGCCCGCGAGAACTTACGGCACACGGGGCAGTCGCACTTGCCGTCTATGGGGCGCAGATCGGTTTCGTATTTTGCATTATTGATATTTATCACGCCGTCCCATGTAAAAAGATGTCCGTGACGGGCGTTGCGCGAGGGCATAACACAATCAAAAAGATCGACTCCGCGCCTTACGCTTTCAATGATATTCCCCGGTGTTCCGACGCCCATAAGATAGCGTATTTTGTCGGCAGGGGCATACGGCTCCACGGCGGAAATAATCCTGTACATATCTTCGGCAGGCTCGCCGACGGCAAGTCCGCCTATCGCATATCCGTCAAGATCGAGCTTTGCTATTTCCTCCATGTGCTTTATACGCAGATCGTCATATGTGCAGCCCTGATTTATACCGAAAAGCAGCTGATGCGGATTAACCGCGTCGCACAGAGCATTGAGCCTGTCGTGCTCCTCCTTGCAGCGGATAAGCCATCTGGTAGTGCGCTCGCACGACATTTTTGCGTAATCGTATTTTGCAGGATTTTCAACACACTCGTCAAATGCCATTGCTATGGTTGAGCCGAGGTTTGACTGTATTTTCATACTCTCCTCCGGTCCCATAAAGATACGCCGCCCGTCTATGTGGCAGTTGAAGGTCACGCCCTCCTCCTTTATTGCGCGGAGCTTTGCAAGGGAAAACACCTGAAATCCGCCGGAATCGGTCAAAATAGGGTGTGTCCAACCGGTAAAACGGTGAAGTCCGCCCATTTCTTTTATCAGCTTGTCACCAGTACGGACATGGAGATGATATGTGTTGCAAAGCATGACCTGACAGTTTATATCTTCAAGATCAAAAGCCGAAAGACCGCCCTTTATGGCGGCGCAGGTAGCAACATTCATAAATCCGGGAGTCTGCACCGTTCCGTGAACCGTTTCAAATTCGCCGCGGCGCGCCTTCCCGTCCTTTTTAAGTAATCTGTACACAGTTATTCCTTTCAAAGCGCCGAACGCTTTCCGTTTTGTTAAAAAAGCCGTCCGCAGACGGTATCTGCTCTTAGTATAGCTTATCGGGGCAGTTTTTTCAAGTATGACGACATAACCTTTTAATTTTTTCGGTTTTTTCCGAAAATAACCGATTGTCTGTTCTTTTGTTTATACTATATTGACTTGACCGTTTTTGAGTGGTACTATAATTTTAAGACAGTTTTTTCGAAACGGAGTTGAATTGTATGAGAAAAGTAGGCATCAACATCAGACAGAACATAACCTACGGTGTTGATCCGTTTGCCGAAGCAGCTGCACGCGCAGGCTTCGAATGCTTTTTTACCTACGGTAACGACCGTGATTTTATCAGTCATATGAAAGAGAAGGGCGATTCGCTCGGTCTGTTTTACGAAGCGCTTCACGCCCCTCGCGATGGGATAAACGATTTGTGGCTGCCGGGCGAAAAGGGCGACGAAACTGCGGCGCTTCTCTCACAAAGCGTCGCTCTTGCGGCGGAGTTCGACATTCCGACCGTGATTATGCACATCAGTTCAAAAGAGAATTGCCCCCATGTGACCGACATCGGATTGGATCGTTTCGACTCGGTGGTGCAGCTTGCGGCAGAGAAAAACATAAAAATAGCGGTTGAAAATCAGCGAAAGCTCGGGAACATCGCAACCGTTCTCGAAATATACGGCAAAGACTCCCCTGTCGGCTTCTGCTGGGACACAGGTCACGAAAAATGTTTTGCGCACGGCAGAGAGTATATGCCGTTTTTCGGCGACAGATGCATTCTGACGCATATTCACGACAACAACTGCCAGTATAACATTGATGAACACCTGCTGCCGTTTGACGGGCAGATCGATTTCCGCAGGACAGCCGAGCTGCTTCATAACAGCGGCTACAAGGGAACGCTCATGCTCGAAATAGACCTCCCCCACGAGGGCAGCGACAAATATGCCGATCTCAGCCTTGAACAGTTTACGGCAAAGGCATACGCCTCAATAAACCGACTGAGAATAATATCGGACTACTGATACGGAGGAAGATAATTTGGAAGAAAAAATAACCGATCTGTTTAATCTGAAAAGCAGAGAAAGCTGCCGTTACGACCTTGTGTCGCTCGGGGAAATCATGCTCAGGTTCGACCCCGGCGATACGAAGGTGAGAAATGCCCGCTCCTTCAATGTCTGGGAGGGCGGCGGCGAATACAATGTCGCAAGGGCGCTTTCAAGCTGTTTTCGTTGGAGAACGGGAGTAATCACCGCGTTTGCCGACAACGACCTCGGCAGACTCGCCGAAAACCTCATCAGGACAAGCGGCACGGACACATCGCTCATAAAGTGGTTCGAATATGACGGCATCGGCAAGAGTGTACGCAACGGCTTGAATTTCGTCGACAGGGGCTTCGGAGTCAGAGGCGCTTCGGGAACCTCCGACAGGGCAAAATCGGCGGCTTCTCAACTGTCGTCCGACATGATAGACGGCGACTACATATTCGGCACGCTCGGCACGCGTTGGTTTCACACCGGCGGAATCTTCACGGCGCTGTCCGACATTACCGCAGATACCGTACTGAAAGCGGTCAAAGACGCGAAAAAACACGGCGCAGCCGTTTCGTTTGACATGAACTACCGTCCGTCACTGTGGAAGGCACTTTCAAACCCGGAAAAACAGATAGAAGCTCTGCGCGAGGTGGTAAAAAATACCGATCTGCTCATAGCCGGTCCCAATGACATTACGGAAAGGCTCGGTGTTCCCGCTCCGAAAACAGATCTGAGCGGCACGCTTTACTACAAAAAGCTCTTCGCGGAAACGATAAAAAAATACCCCAATATCAAAATGATAGCCTGCACGCACCGCAAGGTTCTTTCGGCTTCGAGAAACGACTGGGGCGCATACCTCTACCGTGACGGCGAGATGTTTAAGAGCCGCACCTTTGAGGGACTCGAAATCTACGACCGTGTAGGCGGCGGCGACGCTTTCGCGTCCGGTCTTATCTACGGACTCACTGAATACGGCGACTGCCAAAAAGCGCTCGAAACGGGCGTTGCGCACGGCGCACTTGCCATGACCACCCCCGGCGACAACTCGCTTGCTTCTCTCGCGGAAGTGGAGAATCTTGCTTCCGGCGGAGGCGCAGGCGTAAAACGGTAATAAAAAAAGGAGGATATACATTTATGAAAATGACATTCAGATGGTACGGCCCGAATGACAGCATAACGCTCGGCGATATACGCCAGATTCCGGGCATGACCGGCGTTGTCACAGCTGTTTACGACACACCGGTGGGCACCGTTTGGAGCAACGAGAGCCTTTATAAAATCAAAAAGGCTTGTGATGATGCGCAGCTTGAAACCGAGGTCATCGAGTCGGTTCCCGTACACGAGGACATAAAGCTCGGACGCGGCAAACGCGATGAATATATCGCAAACTACTGCGAGAACATCAGGCGGCTTTCTCAGATAGGCGTTAAGTGCATATGCTACAACTTCATGCCTGTTTTCGACTGGCTCAGAACCAATCTCCACACTCCGGCTGCGGACGGCTCCAACAGCCTTTCCTATAACCACAGCGAGATTCTCAGCCTTGACCCGAAGCACCTCTCGCTCCCCGGCTGGGACGAGAGCTACACGCCCGAGGAGCTTCAAGGACTCCTTAAAAGCTACGAGGGAATGTCGCATGAGCAGCTCTTCAATAATCTTGTTTACTTCCTCGAAGCTGTCATCCCCGTATGTAAGGAAACCGGTATCACAATGGCTATCCACCCCGACGATCCGCCGTGGGACTGCTTCGGTCTGCCCCGTATAATTTCGTGCGCGGACGACTACGAGCGTCTTTTTGCCGCTATCCCGGACAACGCCAACGGCATAACCTTCTGCACGGGTTCGCTCGGCGCAGGCAGAAACAACGACCTCGTAAAAATGGCATACGACTACTCGCAGCGCGGAAAAATTCACTTTGCGCACATACGCAATATCATCTATTCCAACGAACTTGATTTCAGAGAAGTCGGACATAAGACCGAGTGCGGCAGTCTTGACATCTACAACATCGTAAAGGCACTCGTCAAGGGCGGCTTTAACGAGTATGTCCGTCCCGACCACGGCAGAAACATTTGGGGCGAGGATGGCAAGCCCGGCTACGGCTTGTTCGACAGAGCGCTCGGCGCGTGCTACCTCAACGGTTTATTTGAAGCTATCGAAAAAGGAGAAAAATAAAATGAAACTTCCGTTTAATGTTGACCTTTCGTCAAAAGTTGCCGTCCTTACAGGCGCAGGCGGCGTAATAATCAGCGAATATGCAAAGGCACTCGCGGCAAGCGGCGCAAAAGTCGCGCTTCTCGACATCAATCTGCCTGCGGCTCAGAAGGTCGCAGACGAGATCGGTGAAAACGCTCTCGCTATCGAAACAAACGCTCTTTCCAAAGAGTCGCTCGAAAACGCAAAGAAGATAGTCAATGAGAAATTCGGAAAGGTAAATATGCTCGTAAACGGCGCAGGCGGCAACAACCCCAAGGCCACCACCGACAACGAATATATGACCCCCGACATTGCCGAAGGCGCAAAGACCTTCTTCGACCTCGATGAATCGGGACTCAAATTTGTTTTTGACCTCAATATCACCTCGGCTTTCCTCACAACACAGGTCTTTGCTCCGGATATGCTTGAAAACGGCGGAAATATCATAAACCTTTCCTCGATGAACGCATTCCGTCCGCTTACGAAGATACCGGCTTATTCCGCAGCAAAAGCGGGAATTTCGAACTTCACACAGTGGCTTGCCGTTCATTTTGCTCCCATGGGAATCAGATGCAACGCTATCGCCCCCGGCTTCTTTGTCGGTAATCAGAACAGAGGACTTCTGTTTAATCCGGACGGCACGCCCACACCGAGAACACACAAAATTCTTGCCGGCACACCCATGAACCGCTTCGGCGATGTAAGCGAGCTTGTCGGTGCGCTCCTGTTCCTTGCCGATGATAATTCCTCGGGATTCATCACCGGTACAATCCTCCCCGTTGACGGCGGTTTCAACGCATATTCGGGAGTGTGATCAAGCATGAATACCGGTGTATCGGAAACGATAAAAAAATACTGTATTGTCCCCGTTGTCGTTTTTAATTCCGTTGACGAGGTGCGCCCCAAGCTCCGCGCCATGTGCGACGGCGGCTTGCCCGTTGCCGAAATCACCTTCCGTACGGACTGTGCAGCCGAAGCAATAAAAATAGCGGTCGAGGAATTCCCCGAAATGCTTATAGGTGCAGGAACGGTAATAAACGGAGAGCAGGCGCAGGCGGCTTTTGACGCAGGTGCGAAGTTCATAGTGTCCCCCGGCTTTTCCGAGGAGGTCGCACGGTTCTGTGCAGAAAACGGACTCCCCTATTTCGGCGGATGCGTAACACCCACCGAAATCATGACTGCAATAGCCAACGGCTGCCGCGTCATCAAGTTCTTCCCGTGCTCGAATTACGGCGGAATCAAAACCATGAAGGCACTTTCGGCGGCATTTCCGTCAGTTACCTTTCTGCCGACAGGCGGCATAAGCGCAGATAACCTCGCGGAGTATCTCGCGTGGGATAAAATTACCGCAGTCGGCGGCAGCTGGATGATGAAAGGCACTCCGGACGAAATAAAGGAAAAGTGCAAAGCTGCCGTGGAAGCGGCAAAAGCCGTTCGCGGCTGAAAAACATAGAAACAACAAAGCACCGATTTACTCTTCCGGTCATATATAAACCGGTGCTTTTTAACAAGAACTGTTCTCTGTCGGGGTTGCGTAAGCGAAGATGTTCGCCGCCCGTTTACCGGCAAACAGACAGCGAAACGGAGATAAAACTATGACACATGAAAAACTGGTTGAACTGCTGAACGACCTGTCGCTCGATGAAAAAATCGGGCAGCTGTCGCTCTTGCAGATATCGGCTTTTATAGACGGCGAGGCAGTTCCGTTCGGTCCTTTGCTCGAAATGAATATTACACACGAACAGATGATGCTTGCCGGAGGACTTGCCTGCAACATATCCCCCGAGCCGGTGTCCTTTGCCAATGTCGTACGCACTGTAACAGCCGAGCACCCTCATCATATTCCCCCTATTCTTATGCGTGATGTCATTCACGGGTTCAGGACAATCTTTCCGCTGAACCTCGCGGTCGGCTGTACCTTTGACGAAAAATACGGCGAGCTGATGGGCAGAGTAAGCGCCGTTGAAGCCGCCGCCTCCGGGCTTCATCTCACAATAGGTCCGATGGTCGATGTTGCACGGGACCCGAGGTGGGGACGCGTTCTTGAAACGCCGAGTGAATCCCATGTCCTCACGGGAGCTATGGGCGCCGCGATAGTGCGCGGTTTCAGGGGTGACAGAGTCGACAAAAAGGATGCGATTGCAACCTGTGCCAAGCATTTTGCGGCATACGGACTCTGCGAAGCCGGTCAGGAATATGCACCGGTGGATGTGAGCCGTGCCGAGCTTTACAATGTATATCTTCCGCCCTTCAAGGAGGCGCTTGATGCCGGATGCGACACGGTCATGACCTCTTTTGTGGCGGTCGACCGCGTACCGTGCGTGTGCAACGGATTTTTGCAGAATGAAGTGATGCGCAAGCAGTGGGGTCACAACATAGTATCAATGTCCGACTACGACGATGTAAAGCAGCTCATGAACCAAGGCATTGCCGAGAATCTTCGCGGCTGCGCGCAAACCGCAATTGAGGGCGGACTCGATATGGACTTCTTGTCGCTTGCCTATCTTTCGGAGCTTAAAGAGCTTGTTCTTGACGGAACGGTTTCTGAGGAAGTTGTCAACAACGCGTGTCTGCGTGTTCTCGAACTGAAAAACAACCTCGGACTTTTCGAAAACCCCGTTAAAAATGACGACCCCGATTTCGCAGCCAAAATCTGCAAATCGCCGGAGCATCTCAAAGCGGCGCTCGAAACTGCTCTGCGCAGCTGCGTACTCATGAAAAATGACGGCGCACTGCCCGTAAAAGCAAGTACAAAAATTGCGCTTGTCGGCAGCCACACGGACGAACACGATATTCTCGGCGCGTGGGCTGTTGACGGAATTCGCCCCGACACTCAAACTCTGCGCGAAGCGTTTGAAAGCGACGGCAGTATCACTCTTACGGATATCGACAACGCCGATGTGATTCTGTTTGCGACCGGTGAAACAAAACCCGAAACCGGAGAAGCCGCAAGCAAAGCCCATCCGGAGCTTTCGGCAGAGCAAAAGGAGGAGCTTATACGCCTTTATAACACCGGCAAGCCCGTTGTACTTATCCTGTTCTGCGGCCGTCCGCTTATTCTCACCGATATACTGCCGTACTGCAATGCGCTCCTCAATGTCTGGTTTCCCGGCTCAATGGGCGCAGAAGCAATTAAAATGCTTGTAAATGGCGAAGTATCGCCGTCCGGTCACCTCAGCATGACCTTCCCGAGGTGCATAGGGCAGATACCGATTTACCACGACAGACTCACCTCTTGCAGACCTTTGGGAAGCAGAGGGGCGAACAACAGATTTACCAATATGTACATCGACGAGTCCAACGAGCCGCTGTTCCCGTTCGGCTTCGGCATGAGCTACACTTCATTTGAGCTTTCCAACCCCGAAATAAACGGCTGCGAAGTGACCGTCACCGTAAAAAACACGGGCGGATGCAGCGGCGAAACGGTCGTGCAGATGTACGGCAGAGTGAGAAAAGCTCCCATCATAAGACCGCACCGTACGCTTGTCGGCTGGCAGCGTGTCGCGCTCGACAAGGGCGAAAGCAAGCGCGTAACAATAAAAATAAGGGATTACGCGCTCCGCCTTACCGACTGCGACAACCGTCCGGTCGAGCTGACGGGAATTGCGGATATCTACATAGGCTTTGACTGCAATGCGGATATGCGCGTGGAATACTCGCTGTAACTCAGAGGACAACAGAAAAGCAATCACACCTCTCCGCATTTTAACCTTCGAAGCAAATAACCAGTACACTGAAACTGCACCGGCGCAAAATGAAGTAAAATTCTGCGCCGGTGCTTTGGTGCTTTATTTGATATTTTACAATCTAAAAAGGCTCTCTCCACGCGGAAAAGAGCCTTTTTGTTATTCGGACATTATTTCAAAAGCACTGCGGCTTAATATGCAACAGTCCACTTCTGCTCGAAGAGAAGTCCGAGGTCGCAGTTTTCAACCTTGATCATACCGAGAGCGGTAACCTTGTCAAAGTGAAGGATACAGGGAGAATTGAATCTGAAGTCTGTAATATGTCCGCTTGCCTTGTCTATCTTTGCGGTGACGGTGCATGTGGCATATTTTGCATGGAGCCCGTCAAACTTTATGAACGCACCGGCTGCTCCGGAAACATCTTCGGTCCGAAGAAGGGGTCCTATAACGCCTGCCGAGCCTTTTCCGGGTACGGAGTCGATTTCGTAGTTGGAATCTGTACCGGTGGATTTGAGAACCACCTCATAGTACGAGCCTTTGTCGGTGCAGGTCGCAGAGGATATCTGGCTCGGAGAAATGCTAAGCTTTGTAACGCCGACGGGGGGAAGATCGCTTGCCGTCTTTACGAGAGCTTCGCTGTTGGGCTTCATGAACTGCTTCATGAGCTTTTCGCAGAGGTTCTTGATGCTTGCGTTATTGCCTATCTTAACGATGTTCTTGTAGTTTGTTGTGTTATCGTAGGTTCTTGTGACCTTTTTGCCCTCGGTTGCGACCTTATTGTAAGCCGTTACATAATATGTAATTATCTCTTCCTTGGTGGAGGGCTTTGTGCTTGCGGGAGTTGAGGAAGCCTTTGTGGGTGTTTCCGTGCTGCCCTTAGTGGGAGTTTCGGGGGCTGCGCTCGGTGTGTCGGGCGTTGCGGGAGCCTGAGTTGCAGGTGTTTCGGGAGCCTGTGTTTCCTCCTGAGCGGGAGCCTGTGTTTCCTCGGACGGGGTTTCGGCGGAATTATTATCGGAACCGCTGTTGTCTGCGGAGCCGTTGGGGTCATACAAATTGCTTATTCCGGGAACATTTATGGCAGGAACATCTACCTTTATGGTAACGCACGATGCCATGGAGAGCAGAGCTGCAAAAGCAGCCGTCAATGCAACAATTTTTTTAGCTTTCATTGTGGATAACCTCCGTTAAATCATACATACAAATATTAACGGCAAAAAGGGTGAAAAGTCAATAGATTTTTTGTAAATAATTTATTTTTTTCTTTTTTCACTAAAAATTTGACTGTATTTTTTACGCCAAAACTATTGCGGACAAAATAAAAATAGTATATACTGATATACGGATGTATCTTTTCTGTTTTCGAATCATGTACCGATTCATCGGAACCACGGATACAGATAACCACTCTAAACCACGGAAAGGAAACATAAAGTTATGAAAAAAAGTTCAAAGCTTTTGTTCTCGGCAACGATCTGCCTGCTTCTCACGGTGATTCTTGCCGCCACCGCATTTGCCGCACGCAAGCTCGGCAATGTCGACAACAGAGAGGGCATAACGGTTGACGACGCCCGTCAGGTTCTCCGTTTTGCCGTTAACCTCGACAAGCCCGCAAACGACGAAATCAAAGCCGCTGCCGACTTGAACCGCGACGGTAAAATCGATGTTAACGACGCGAGAGGAATTCTCCGTATCTCCGTTAAGCTCGATCCCGCTCCCACCGAGGACGCGGTCATCAAGCCCCAGTGCACACACAACTGGCAGTTAAAGCCCGTTATGCAGAACAAAAACTGGTCAACGGGCAAACACATAAAGACCTGCACGAAGTGCGGCGCTACAACCGGCGTTGAAGAAAACTGCACACTCGGTCAGAAAGTGTGGATGGACGGCGAACCCAACTGCGAAAAGGCTGCAAAATACTATCAGGAATGCTCCGTCTGCCACGGCAAAAAGCAGGATACCGTTAAAAAGCTCCCCCACAAGTTCGTTGAGCAGACCGACTCTCATGGCAACTATACCAATGTTAAAATAACAAAAGATGCCACCTGCACCGAAACCGGCACAAAGACAATAACCTGCGTTCTCTGCAATAAGAGAACAAAAGATGTTGTTATTCCTGCAAAGGGTCACACTATCCCCGACCGTGTTCTTAAAGAGAATGAAACCGTTAAGTGCGATGTGTGCGGTCAGGAGCTTAAACCTGCGAAATTCGACTTCGAAAACAACGAGTTCAATATCTTCGTCTCCGGCAAATACTACTACGAAGGCTATGCAAAGACTCTCAACGGATACTATTCAAACGGCAACCCGAGATATGAAACCTCCGATATCATTTTCGCCGTCAACCCCGGCAAATCCATCTATATGCAGATGCCCTTCGACGGCAACGAAATAGGTTACCTCGCTTATGTTGACAAGAACATTCTCGGTAAAGAGGTTGAGAGAAAGTATTTCCACACCCTCTACGAAGGAACGAACTACTACTTTGATATAAGCAACCTTAAATCCCTCATGTCGGCACTTCCCGATGGCGGCGATTCGTCCGTTGACGAGATTGACTTCCCCTCGCCCAAGGATCCCGAATACAACACCAAGCTCGACAATGTTAAGCTCACCGAAGAAAATATGTCGCTTGTGGTATATCAGGGCAAGGTCTGCACAAGATTTACCTTCCATTCCGACGATTCTATTCTCCGTGTATTCATGGACGGACAGAAACTCCTTCTCATTGAGAAGTGCGACCCCAAAAAGACCGACAAAAACGGTGCTCCCCTCGTTATCGACGCTACCTACTTCACGATGATTACCGCCGATATTCCCGAGTTCATGCGCACCGCGACCGGTAAAAACAGCAAGATCCTTTCAGGTCTTGCCGGACTTCTCGAATTCGCAAACTACATCGGCATAACCGAGTAGTAACAAAAAAATCCGGCTAACGCCGATCCACAGTAAAACAAAAGCTCCCGGAACGGTTTATTCGTTCCGAGAGCGCTTCTATAATACAATAGTATTTTTTATTCCACTGCTTTGAGCGCACCGTCCCCATTAGATATTTCAACTACAAACCGGGCGTTCAAAGGCGAGCTTGTTCGGCTTGCGGAGAAAAGGCATAATCTTGCCGCCGAAAGAGAAAATTAAGCCGTGGCAGCCGTCACCGTCATTGAAATAAAAGGTATTGTAATAATCTGCTTGTTTTGATATAATTTCAGTGAAGGAGTTGAAGAAATGATTTACAACGATTTTCAGAATATTAAAATATCCTCACTCGGCTTTGGTGCAATGCGCCTGCCCTGTGAAAACGGCAGCGACAAGAAGCCCGATCTGAACGCCGTTTGCGATATGGTGGACGAAGCGATAAAAAGCGGAGTTAACTATTTTGATACCGCATGGGGCTACCATGACGGACTGAGCGAGATAACACTCTGCAAGGCGCTCTCCCGTTACAGCAGAGAAAGCTATTTTCTCGCGGACAAGTTCCCCGGCTACGACCTTGCCAATATGCCGAAGGTAAAAGAAATCTTCAACGAGCAGCTCAAAAAATGCCAAACGGAGTATTTCGATTTTTATCTGTTCCACAATGTCTGTGAGAAAAACATTGACGCATATCTCGATCCACAGTACGGCATCTACGACTACTTCATCAAGATGAAAAAAGAGGGCAAAATAAAACACCTCGGTTTTTCGAATCACGGCGATGAGCATACAATAAGCCGTTTTCTCGAAGCATACGGCAAAGACATGGAATTCTGTCAGCTTCAAATCAACTTTATCGACTGGAAGTTTCAGCACGCCGACAGAAAAGTTCAGCTTTTAAAGAAATATAACATCCCCATCTGGGTAATGGAGCCGCTGAGAGGCGGAAGGCTTGCTTCCCTTCCGGAAAAATACGAAAACATACTGAAAGAGCTGCGCCCGGACGAAACCGTTCCGGCATGGAGTTTCAGATTCCTGCAAAGTCTGCCGGAGGTCACGGTGACGCTTTCCGGCATGAGCAATATGCAGCAGCTCAAAGACAACATTAAAACGATGGACACATTTGCTCCGCTGAACGAAAAGGAGCTTGACGCGCTCGACAAAATAGCGGCTGAGATGACTTCTGTAAAATCGCTTCCCTGTACCGGCTGCCGGTACTGCACCTCGCACTGTCCGCAGGAGCTTGACATTCCGATGCTCATTTCAATGTACAACGAGCATTCATTCTCCGGCGGCGGCTTCATCGCGCCGTTCCGTCTGTCAACACTTCCGGCAGACAAGCTCCCGTCCGCGTGTATCGGATGCAGAAGCTGCGAAGCGGTATGCCCGCAGGAGATAAAGATATCCGAGATGATGTCGTCCTTCGCGAAGATGCTCGGATAACATTTAAACGAACACCAAAAGATAACCGTCCGGATCACCGAAGCTCCGGGCGGTCGTTTTATTTCGTCGGATATTTTACCGACGAATTCTTCAAATCGTACGGCGGGTCATTTACTCACAAAGAGCGGCGTTTCTCACTTCCATTCGCCGGTAAAATCTTTGTTAAGTTCAACATAACAATCGACAAGATCTTTTGCAAGCGAATACGACTCTATGAGCGGATGGAGCATTAAAGCCGAAACCGCAAGGTCGCGGCTCTTAACAAGAATGGCTTTCGCCGCGTTGCGCTCGTAGAGCTTTACGCGCCGGATAAGCTCCGCAGTGTCCTCGTCCCGTACCGTAAAGCGGTGCGGAAATACTCCGTCGGGAGTAACATCACAGGTGGCTTCTATAATATCGGTGTCCTCCAAAAAATCTATTGCGCCGTTGTTGGGAACACACATTATCATTTTTCCGGGCTTGCCGCTCGCGGCTATTTTCATATATTTAAGCGCAACTCCGGCATAACCGCCCGGCTCCTTCGAAAACGGATTGAAATGCCATTCCGTGTGGCGTGAAACACCCGTTTCACTTGCCATGTACGAGTTCTCGCGCATTCCGTAATACTTGTCGAATATTTTTAGACAGCCGTTGAAATCGTTTGCGATATCCTTACCGGAAAGCTCGGCAGTCATCAGCTTATTAAGACGCGCTATCTGCTCGCCGCGCGTTTCGGACGCGCCGTTAATATTCTCAAACGCCCTCTCGCGGCTGTAATAATAGTAGAGATACTCATTCGGGATAAGCTGTTTTTTCCGCAAAAGCTCTCTGTCAAAATATCGGAGATCCGTCCGCTCATACGCAACATCGGCTTCAATCAATTTAGGCAGGATCTCTTTGCCGTTGACGGTTATCGAATTAAAGAACGACAGATGGTTAAGCCCGAAAACCTCACCGTAAACCTCGTCCGACGGAACGCTAAGCAACTCCGCAAAGGAAGCGAGCATACTCGTGGGCGCGTCGCAGATACCGTACGCACAGTCAACTCCCGCGAAGCTGAGCGCCTGCGAAACGAGCCCTGCCGGGTTGGTAAAGTTGAATATCTTCGCATCGGGCTTCGCGTACTTTTTCGCATAGACGCAGTAGTCGAGTAATACGGGAATACTGCGCATCGCAAAGCTGAACCCGGCTGCTCCCGTTGTTTCCTGTCCGATAACACCGCGCGACAGTGCCGCCCGTTCGTCACGCACACGCATTTCATCTCCGCCCGCACGGATAGTCGTTATAACATAGTCTGCACCGATAAAAGCCTCGACAATATTATCGGTGCATGAAAATTTCAGCTTCGGGCACAGCAGCTTTACGATCTTGGATGCCATTCCGCCGTAAATGCGCAGCTTCTCGGGATCATTATCCATAAAAACGAGCTTGTCGATATTCAATTCCTCCGCTGCCTGAGCAATGCTTTTTGCGAGAAACATTGAGCGGACTCCTCCGCCGCCGATAACAGTCAACTTCATATTCCGTGCGCCCCCGTGTGTTATGATAAAAAGCAATATATAATATAATACGCATACTCATTATACCAATTTACCGGTTTGGTTGCAACAGCAAATTATACGGAATAAGAAATACGGCGAATAAAAAAGTGTATATATACAAGCGTTATTCATTCTTTTTCAATCAAAATTTTTTTGTCCGCGCTGATAACGGTTGGTGCATTTTTCATCATATTCACCCCTCATATCTGTCTAAAACAACAAAATAAACGGTTCAAACAGGTAAATACAGACAAAATTCTCGCCATAATCATATATCCATTGTGCAATACTCCGAAATGAAAAAATATTCAAAAAACACTTGATTTTATGCATTGAACGGTATATAATTCACTCATCAAATCAATCACGAAAGGAAACACACACAATGAAAAAGGTAATCAAAGTTATCTCCGTAATTCTCGCAATCGCTATGGTTGCTTGCTGCTTCGCTTCCTGCGGACAGAAAGACAACAACCCCACAGACGGCGCAACGCCCACAAACAAGACTGAAACAAAAGAAGTCGTTAAGATCATCGAGATCTCCCTCACAGACGAACAGTACGGCTTCGCAGTAAGCAAAAACCAGCCCGAGCTTCTCACAAAGCTCAATGAGTTTGTTGCAGAAATCAAAAAAGACGGCACACTTGACGCTATCATGACTAAGTACTTCCAGGGCGGCACACCCGAAGGCGTACAGTCCGCAACACTTGACAAGAGCAAAGATCAGCTCGTTGTTTCCACCAATGCGGAATTCGCTCCCTTCGAGTACAAAGACGGCGACACCTTCTACGGAGTTGACCTTGAAATCGTTGCAGCTTTCGCAAAGAAACTCGGCAAAGAGCTTGTAATCAAAGACATCGACTTCAACTCTGTCCTTAACGAGGTTGAATCCGGCAATGCAGATATGTCCGCTTCCGGTCTTACCGTTAACGAAGAAAGGCTGAAACAGGTCAACTTCTCCGATACATATTACACTGCTTCTCAGTATGTTATCGCTCCTGCCGCCGACACAAAGTTTGACAGCTGCAAAACACGCGAAGATATGGAAAAAGCTCTCGCAGAGCTTGGCAGCGATGTAGCAGTCGGCTTCCAGTCCGGCACGACCGCTCAGTACTATGTCGAAGGTGACGAGGAATGGGGCTTCCCCGGTCTTAAAGCTCAGGCTAAGGGTTACGACTCCGGTGCACTCGCCGTTCAGGACATGATAAACGGCAACATCCAGTATGTTATGATCGACGAAGCCCCCGCAAAAGTTATTGTTGACAACTTCAACAACGCAAAATAATCGGCAGTAAAACATTTCGGAATGGGCTGCTGCATTCGCCAAAGAATGCGGCAACCCACTTCTTTTATAGAAGCTGCCCGAAAGGACTCGAATATGGATATAAATTGGTCTGTAAAATTTGAAGGCTTCTGGAATCGTCTTACGGTAAAAGGCGGTTACAAGGATGTCATTCTCGGTCTTAAAAATACCGGAATAATTGCAGTCGGCGGTCTTATAATCGGTATAGTCATAGGAACACTCATAGCCGTCATCAAAGTTATTCCGAAAACAAACAAATTTTTGTCTTTCCTTGACAAGCTTGCGGATCTGTATGTCGGCTTTTTCAGAGGCACTCCCATGATGGTGCAGCTTTTGCTCGGATACTATGTCCTGCTGCCCATGCTCGGGATAAATACAGACGCGGTGGTCGCTTCGCTTATAATCTTCGGACTTAACTCCGGCGCGTATGTTTCGGAGATAATGCGTTCGGGTATTCTCTCGGTCGATCCCGGTCAGATGGAAGCTGGACGCGCACTCGGCATGAGCTACGGCTCCACGATGTTCAAAATAATAGTTCCTCAGGCTATAAAGAACATTCTTCCGACGATCGGCAACGAATTCATTTCGCTCGTCAAAGAAACCTCCATTGTTTCGTTCGTCGGCGCGGTAGACCTGTACAAGGCGTTCCGTTCGATAGCAAACGCGAACTATGAGTTCATGGTTCCCTATCTCGCAATGGCTGTAATATACATTGTTATAGTTCTTATTATAACCGTTCTTGTAAAATTTATGGAAAAGAGGCTCAGGGCAAGTGATAAGCGTTAAAAATATTTTTAAGAACTTTGGCGACTTGCAGGTCCTCAAAGGTGTTTCGTGCGAAATAGAAAAAGGCGAAAAAATAGTTATAATCGGGCCGTCCGGCAGCGGCAAAAGCACATTCCTGCGATGCATGAACCTGCTTGAAAACCCGACATACGGCGAAGTGTGGGTCGACGACGACCTCGTGACTCCCGTTGACCCGTACCTTCATTTCGATGTTATCGAAGCCTCGAACACTTTCAAAAAAATATACGAGGCGGCAAAAACCGCTTCTCCGAACACTCCGGACGACGAGCTGCGTCACGGCATTATAATGGAGATAAAGCAAAAGGATCTCCTTAAAAAACACGAGGGCAAGGAATATCATGCCCTTATGAAAAAAATATACGAGGACAACAAGCTCGACATAAACCTTGCCCGTCAGCGCATAGGAATGGTGTTCCAGCAGTTTAATCTGTTCAACAACCTTACGATTCTCGACAACATCACGCTTGCACCCATGAAGCTCAAAAAAATGCCGAAAGCAGAGGCCGAAGAAAAGGCTTATAAGCTCCTCGACAGAATAGGGCTTCGCGATAAAGCTGACAGTTATCCGCAACAGCTTTCGGGCGGTCAGAAACAGCGTATCGCAATAGTCCGCGCACTGGCAATGGACCCCGAAATAATGCTTTTCGACGAACCGACCTCCGCCCTCGACCCCGAAATGGTAGGCGAAGTTCTTGATGTCATGAAAGAGCTTGCCGACAGCGGCATGACGATGGTCGTTGTCACTCACGAGATGGGCTTTGCCCGCGAGGTCGCTACGCGCGTTCTGTTCATGGACGAAGGCAAGATACTTGAAGAAGCTCCCCCGCAGGAATTCTTTGCCAACCCGAAATCAAAGAGAACACAGGAATTCCTCTCAAAGGTTCTTTAATACTTCGCATTACAAAAAAACTTCCCACAGAAGTGTTTCCTTTTACAAAAAATAACCGCCGTAAAAACGACGGTTATTTTTTATTGTGTTTTATTATTTTTTCATTGATAAAATGTCACAGCACCGCATTCGGCAACACCGTTTGTATTCTCAAACGGCAAGGCGATTTTGCTTTATCAATAAAGGCTCTTTCGGTTTAGCGTCAAATACGCTTTTTCGATTTTGCGTATGTTTTTTTCATTTTATCCGCAAAGGTGATTTGTATTTTCTGCTAAGGGTGATTCTGTTTTTGCTTCAAAGACGCTTTCCGTTTCTGCGTAGAGGGGGCGTTTTATCCGCAAAAGGCTCTTCCTTTTTAGCAACAAAGACACCTTATATTTTGCGTAAGGGTTCGCTTTTATACTCCGAAGGTTCCTCCGATGAGCTTATAGAACGCTGCTAAGAAATTGCCGAAAATTCTTATGAGTGCCGCGCCGCGAGTTTCGGTGCGGTTCAGCTCGGCTTCCTTTGCGCTTGTAAAATACCCGTTCAATGGGTTGCTGTCGTTAGCGCCGCCGGCAGCCTTTGTAAGCGCGTAAACGGCACAGTGGAGCGCAAGCTCACCGGCAATTCCCTTGTAGTCGTTTGTGATAAGGTCGTCGCGTCCGGTTTCGGCAGCAAACTCGTTCTGCTTTTCAAGCAGCGCCGCCGAAGTATGGCAGAGCGTAATAAGGTCGAAAAGCTCGGGGTTTTCCTCGATATTTACAATGATAAATACTTCGTTCTTATTTATTATCTTGCACTTCGCGGAATCGGCGACCTTACGGGCTGATTCCGGCAGTTCACTCGTGTTGAGCGCGGCATACCGAGAGAAAATCCTCTGTACCGACGAAACGGTGGGATTTGAACCGATTTTTGAAATAATCTCATCGTAAAGCTCGCGGCTTACATACACTTTTCCGCTTGCACCTACGAGCTTGGCGGCAGCGTCGTTAACCAGTTTTTTAACGATACCGTTTTCGGAGAAAGAAAAGACGGTCGCCGCCTGAGCTTCAACCGCAAAGCCGGAAAAGCCTGCCGTGCCGAGAACAAGAATTGCCGCCATTAAAGCAGCCAGTGTTTTTTTTATCATTTTTATCATCCTCACTTCTTCTTTTTTTATATAATATCACTATAAAATGTCCGAGTCAATAGTTGAAAATACGCCGCTGCTGCGAAAAACAACAAGATGAAGGAGCAAACATGAAATTTTTTTATTTTTTTTATTAAAAGGTATTGCATTTTTTAAAATTTGGGGTAAAATATATTTAGCACTCGAAAGATAAGAGTGCTAACAAATGAATTTTACAGCATATATTTTTTCTCAGGAGGTTTTTATATTATGAAACTCAGACCTTTGGGCGACAAAGTCGTTCTTCAATTCAAACAGGCAGAAGAAATTTCCAAGGGCGGTCTTTTCCTCGCTGCATCCGCACAGGAAAAACCCCAGTACGCTGTCGTTATCGCAGTCGGCCCCGGCGGAATGGTTGACGGCAAGGAAGTTAAAATGGACGTCAGCGTAGGCGATAAAGTTATTCTCAGCAAGTATTCCGGCACGGAAGTTAAAATCGACGGCGAAGAATACACAATCGTCAAGGTAAGCGACATTCTCGCAGTAGCAGAATAAGGGAGGAATTCATCATGGCTAAACAATTACTTTACGGCGAAGAGGCAAGAAAGGCTCTCCAAGCAGGTATCGACAAACTCAGCAATACTGTAAAAATAACTCTCGGCCCCAAGGGCAGAAATGTTGTTCTCGATAAAAAATACGGCGCTCCCCTCATCACCAACGACGGCGTTACGATCGCAAAAGAGATCGAGCTTGAAGATCCCTTTGAGAACATGGGCGCACAGCTCGTTAAAGAAGTCGCTACAAAGACGAACGACATCGCAGGCGACGGCACAACTACCGCAACACTCCTCGCACAGGCATTTGTCAGCGAAGGCATGAAGAATGTCGCAGCCGGTGCAAACCCCATGATTATCAAGAGAGGCATTCAGAAGGCAGTCGACACCGCAGTAAGCGAGCTTAAAAAGATAGCTCATCCCGTAACGGGCAGCAGCGATATCGCAAGAATCGCAACCGTTTCGTCTGCTGACGAAACAGTCGGCAAGCTCATAGCGGAGGCTATGGAAAAGGTTACCTCCGACGGCGTTATTACCGTTGAAGAATCCAAGACGGCAGAAACAAGCTGTGATGTTGTTGAAGGTATGCAGTTTGACCGCGGCTACATCTCCCCCTACATGGTAACAGACACGGACAAAATGGAAGCTGTCGTTGACGACGCTTACATTCTTATCACTGACAAGAAGATTTCCAATATTCAGGAGATTCTTCCCCTTCTTGAAAAGATCCTTCAAGCCGGCAAGAAGCTCATTATCATTGCAGAGGATGTTGAGGGCGAAGCTCTTGCAACGATTCTCGTCAACAAACTCAGAGGTACATTCACCTGCATTTGCGTAAAGGCTCCTGGCTTCGGCGACAGACGCAAAGAGATGCTCCAGGATATTGCTATCCTTACCGGCGGTCAGGTAATCACCTCCGACCTCGGTCTTGAACTCAAAGACGCTACCGTTGATATGCTCGGCAGAGCAAAGCAGGTCAAGGTCACAAAGGAATACACAACTATCGTTGACGGCGCAGGCGACAACACCGCCATCAAAGAGAGAATTTCCCAGATCAAGAATCAGATCGAAGAAACGACCTCCGATTTCGACCGTGAAAAGCTTCATGA
This sequence comes from Clostridiaceae bacterium, assembly GCA_016297645.1. Taxonomy (GTDB): domain Bacteria; phylum Bacillota; class Clostridia; order Oscillospirales; family Acutalibacteraceae; genus RUG806. Next base: position 17,243 of record JAEDGF010000003.1, on the reverse strand, counting down.
AAGACTCGCTAAGCTCTCCGGCGGCGTTGCCGTTATCCGTGTAGGTGCAGCTACCGAAGTTGAAATGAAAGAAAAGAAGCTCCGCATTGAGGACGCTCTCGCAGCTACAAAAGCGGCTGTTGAAGAAGGCTATGTAGCAGGCGGCGGAATCGCGCTTCTCAATGTAATCCCGGCAGTTAAGGCACTTCTTGATACCGCTGCAAATGCTGACGAAGCTACCGGCATTAAGATAGTCCTTAAAGCCATTGAAGCTCCTATCCGTCAGATAGCCGCAAATGCGGGACTTGAAGGCTCCGTCATTATTGACGCTATCGTTCGTTCGGGCAAGACCGGCTACGGCTTCAACTTTGCTACGGAAGAATATGTAGATATGTTTGAGGCAGGCATTCTCGACCCCACAAAGGTCACCCGCTCCGCGCTTCAAAACGCTTCATCCGTTGCGGCTATGGTTCTTACAACAGAGAGCCTTGTAACCGACAAGCCCGATCAGGCTGCCGACGCAGCGGCTGCTGCTGCCATGGCTAACGCTCAGGGCGGCGGAATGTATTAAAAAGTATCATCATGACTGCTGAATAGAAAAAAGCGCCGTGAAAAACGAGGGATCGTTTTTCACGGCGCTTTGTCATTTAAACATCACCATAATTTTTTTGTTTTTAATCTATCAAATCAATCACTTTTTGCATATCATCCGGTAAAGGTGCGGTGAAGTGCATTTTTTCTTTTGTTATCGGGTGGAGAAAGCTCACCTCCGCACAGTGGAGCGCCGCCCTGCCGATAAGTGTATTCGACGAGCCGTACATCTCATCTCCGGCAAGCGGAGCGCCGAGTGAGGAGAAATGAACGCGAATCTGATGGGTACGCCCCGTTTCGAGCGTTATCCGCAAAACGGACATTTTGCCGTTCGTTTCCAAGGCTGTCCAATGCGTCACGGCGCCCTCCCCCGTTTCACCGACGGCACGAAGCGTTTTGCCGGGATCGGGTCGGTAAATAGGTCTGTCTATCGTACCGAAGCCGTGAAATTCGCCATCGGCGACAGCTATATATGTCTTATCGTAATTTGCACTCATAACGGAAGCTGCATGACGGTTCAGCGCCAGAATGACAAGCCCGGAGGTACATTTATCGAGTCTGCCGACAGCCCTGAAAGGGATATTCTCCCCTTTTGACCGAAAGTACGCGGCGAACTCGTTAGCAAGCGTATCCCCCTGATGATTATGCGTTGGGTGCATGGCGAGAAACGGCGGCTTGTTCACCACCATTATATCCTCGTCCTCATAGACGATATTAAGGTCGTTGAAGTGCGTTGCCGGAATGTCGCTCTCGATTTCGGGCAGACGAAGTGTCACCCTGTCACCCGTTTTCAGAATATCTATCGTTCGTGCAAATTCACCGTTTATCGACATCGAGTTTTTGCTGTGGCGCAGTTTTGTTATCGTTCTTGCGGACGCGTGAAGCTCGCCTTTGAGAAAGGTATACAGTTTTTTCCCGTCATAGCTCTCGCTGACGGTATATTCAAGAACTCTCATCGTTATTACCGGTCTTTGTCCAGCATTTTTTTGAGATACTGCCCCGTATAGCTTTCGGGACAGGCGGCAACCTCTTCGGGAGTACCCTCGCATACGAGCGTGCCGCCCCTGAAACCGCCCTCCGGACCGAGGTCGATTATATGATCCGCGCACTTTATAACATCAAGATTGTGTTCAATGACGATAACGGTGTTGCCGCCGTCCACAAGAAGCTGCAAAACATCAATGAGTTTATGAACATCGGCGGTATGCAGACCGGTCGTCGGCTCGTCAAGAATATAGACCGTGTTGCCGCCGGCGCGTTTTGAAAGCTCCGTTGCAAGCTTTACGCGCTGTGCTTCACCGCCCGAGAGCTGCGTTGAAGGCTGTCCTATCTGAACATAACCGAGTCCGACATCAAACAGAGTTTGCAGCTTGCGTCTTATGGCAGGCTGATTTTCAAAAAATGCCAGTCCTTCCTCAACGGTCATATTGAGGACTTCGCTTATATTTTTGCCCTTGTATTTCACTTCGAGCGTTTCGCGGTTGTATCTTGCACCCTTACAGACCTCGCACGGAACATACACATCGGCAAGGAAATGCATTTCGATTTTCACGATACCGTCGCCGTTACAGGCGGCACATCTGCCGCCGGCTACATTAAAGGAGAATCTGCCGGGTTGATATCCGCGTTTTTTGGCGTCCGCCGTTTCGGCAAACAGATTTCTGATATCGGTAAAGACACCGGTATATGTTGCCGGGTTTGAACGCGGCGTGCGCCCTATCGGCGACTGATCGATGTCAATGACCTTATCGAGATACTGAACGCCCTCTATTCTGTCAAATTTTCCGGGCATCTTTTTTGCGCCGTTCAATTCATTCACGAGATACTTATACAGTATTTCGTTGATAAGCGACGACTTCCCGGAGCCGGAAACACCCGTCACGCAGATAAATTTCCCGAGCGGGAATTCAACATCTATATTTTTCAGGTTGTTCTGAGCAGCGCCGAAAACTTTAAGTATTTTTCCGTTTCCGGGGCGTCTTTCCTCGGGAACCGCGATTTTTTTCGCTCCCGTAAGATACTGTCCCGTTATCGAATTCGGGCATTTTTCAATCTCATCAAGCGTACCGGCTGCCACTATCTCGCCGCCGTGAATACCTGCACCAGGGCCGATATCTACAATGTAATCGGCTGCGCGCATCGTGTCCTCGTCATGCTCGACCACGATAAGAGTGTTTCCGAGGTCGCGCAGGTGTTTCAGTGTCCCTATCAGCTTGTCGTTATCTCTCTGATGAAGTCCTATGCTCGGTTCATCGAGAACATACAGTACTCCCGTAAGCGCGGAGCCTATCTGCGTCGCAAGGCGTATGCGCTGGCTCTCACCGCCGGAAAGCGTTCCCGACGAACGGGAAAGAGTAAGATAATCAAGACCTACCTTGCGCAAAAAGTCAAGACGCGAACGGATCTCTTTAATTATTCCGTGGGCAATAAACTCGTCGCGGTCGGAGAGAACAAGCGAATCGAGAAATTCAAGCTCTTCACTTATCGAGAGCTTTGTAAACTCGTAGATATTCTTTCCTCCTACGGTCACTGCAAGTATCTCTTTTTTGAGCCTCGCACCGCCGCACGAGGGACACTCATGGTCGTGCATGAACATCTCTATCTCCCACCGCGCCCATTCGCTTGACGACTCACGGTAGCGCCGTTCGAGATTGTTTACAATTCCCTCAAAGGGCGCTTCGTATGCGGTTTCGCCCGTGGGGAGCTTTCTGCGGAGTTTAAGCGGTTCACCGTCCGTGCCGTACAAAATGGCGTTAATTCCCTCGGGAGAAATGTCTTTTATCGGGGTATCGAGAGTGAAGCCGTATCTGTCGGCAATGCCCTCCATGTACATCCTCGCTATCGTGCCGTATTTTTCGTTTGACCAGCCACAGCCCTTGACCGCGCCCTTATTTATCGAAAGGCGTTTATCGGGGAGAATAAGCTCGGGAGCGACCTTTTTATACACACCGAGTCCGGTGCACTGGGGGCAGGCACCGAACGGATTATTAAAGGAAAACATACGCGGACTGAGTTCCCCGAAGCTGACATTGTGGTCGGGGCAGGCGTAGTTCTGCGAGAAAAGCATTTCTTCCCCGCCGACAACAGACACGAGAACAAGTCCGTCGGCAAGGCTCATCGCGCTTTCAAGCGAATCTGCAACACGCGAACGAACGGATTCTTTTACAACAAGGCGGTCGACAACTATCTCAATTGTATGCTTATTCGTTTTTGCGAGCTTTATCTTCTCGCTCAGTTCACGCATTTCTCCGTCTATACGCGCGCGGACAAAGCCGCTCTTGCGCGCACTTTCGAGGACTTTGGCGTGTTCGCCCTTGCGGTTTCTTATAACGGGAGCCATCATCATCAGCTTTGTTCCCTCGGGCAGTGCCATGACTCTGTCCGTCATCTGATCGACACTCTGCCCTTTTATCTCTTTGCCGCACACCGGGCAGTGCGGAATACCTATACGGGCGTATAAAAGCCTGAGATAATCGTATATCTCGGTAACGGTTCCGACTGTCGAACGCGGGTTTTTTGAGGTCGTTTTCTGATCTATCGAAATCGCGGGAGAAAGCCCCTCGATAAGCTCCACATCGGGCTTTTCCATCTGTCCGAGGAACTGCCGCGCATATGACGACAGGCTCTCGACATACCTCCGCTGCCCCTCCGCATATATTGTATCGAATGCAAGAGTCGATTTGCCCGAGCCGGAAAGCCCGGTAAAAACAATGAGTTTGTCGCGCGGAAGCTCCAAGCTGACATTTTTCAGATTGTGTTCCTTTGCGCCGACTATCCTGATTTTTCTTTCTGCCAAATTATTCACCGTCTTTAAGTTTTGCAATTTTATCTCTTATAAACGCGGCGGACTCGAAATCAAGTATTTTTGCCGCCGCACGCATTTCTTTCGTAAGCTGCATAATAAGGTCCTCGCGCTCTTTCTTCGTGAGTTTTTTGCCGTCAAGCCGCGCCGCCTTATGCGTATTGGATATCTCTATTATCTCGCGGACATCCTTGACAATCGTCTTGGGAACAATGCCGTGTTCCTCGTTATACCTCTGCTGTATCTCACGCCGCCTAAAAGTTTCGCTTATAGCCCTTTCCATGGACGGAGTTACTTCGTCGGCATACATTATGACCTTGCCGTCGGCATTACGGGCGGCACGCCCGACCGTCTGAATAAGCGAGGTTTCACTGCGCAAAAAGCCCTCTTTGTCCGCGTCGAGGATGACAACGAGCGAAACTTCGGGTATATCGAGTCCCTCGCGCAGGAGGTTTATCCCCACAAGCACCTGGAATTCACCGAGCCGGAGATCGCGTATTATCTCCATTCGCTCCATGGTATCCACATCGTGGTGCATATACCGTACTTTTATGCCGTAATCGGCAAGATAATCGGTGAGATCCTCCGCCATTCGTTTAGTAAGCGTGGTAACGAGGACCCTTTCGTTTTTCGCCGTCCTCATATTTATTTCCGAGATAATGTCGTCTATCTGTCCATCCACCGGGCGAACCTCTATTTCGGGGTCGAGAAGTCCCGTCGGTCGAATCACCTGTTCTACAATCTGAACGCTCAGACTGCGTTCGAACTCACCGGGAGTGGCGCTCACGAATATCTTCTGACCCGTTTTTGCATAGAATTCATCAAATGTAAGCGGACGGTTATCGTATGCGGACGGCAGCCGGAAGCCGAAATTTACAAGGCTGTCCTTTCTGCTTCTGTCGCCGCCGTACATTCCCCTGACCTGCGGCAAAGTGACATGGGACTCGTCCACAAACAGAACGAAGTCCTCGGGGAAGAAGTCGAGCAGTGTGAAGGGAGCGCTGCCGGGCGCTCTGCCGGACATGGTGCGCGAATAGTTTTCAATTCCCTTGCAAAAGCCCGTTTCGAGTATCATCTCCATATCATACTCGGTGCGCTGGCGTATACGCTGCGCTTCGATGAGCTTTCCTTCGGCAATAAATTCTTTTTCGCGCTGCTCCATTTCGGCGAGGATGTCTTTTGACGCTGCTTCGAGCTTGTCTTTTGATACGACATAGTGTGAAGCCGGAAATATAGCGGTATGCGACACGGTATTTTTTATGTCGCCGGTAACGGGATTGAACTCGCTTATCCTGTCGATCTCGTCGCCGAAAAACTCTATCTTTACAGCCATATCGTTTGTGTAGACCGGAAAAATATCTACAACATCACCCTTGACCCTGAAATGATTTCGCGAAAAATCAAGGTCGTTACGCTCGTACTGAATTTCAACAAGGCGCTTTATAAGCTCGTCCCGTTCGAGTTTCATCCCCTGACGGAGAGAAATCACCATGCTCTTGTAGTCGATGGGGCTTCCGAGCGAATAGATACACGAAACACTCGCAACTATTATAACATCGCGCCTTTCGGTAAGTGCGGAGGTTGCCGAGTGACGAAGCCGGTCGATCTCGTCATTTATCGCGGAGTCTTTCTCTATATAGGTGTCCGTTGAAGCGATATACGCCTCGGGCTGATAATAATCGTAATACGAAACAAAATATTCCACCGCATTGTGAGGAAAGAATTCCCTGAACTCGCTGCAAAGCTGAGCGGCGAGCGTTTTATTGTGCGCAAGAACGAGTGTGGGGCGATTGACCTCGGCAATGATATTCGCCATTGTAAAGGTCTTTCCCGAACCGGTGACGCCGAGAAGCGTCTGTTCCTTGTAGCCCTTGCGAAGTCCGTCCGACAGCTTAGCTATCGCCTGCGGCTGGTCGCCCGTAGGCTTATAGGGAGAAACAAGCTCAAATTTGTCGCTCAATAAAAGCACCCCTTTTCATTCATATATATGTTTCTTTCCGTGAAAGCGAATTATCGAAAATTATATAAGCAAAAATTGCATTTTTGAAACAATAAGTCTTTTTTTCCGCCGTCAGCCCATAATACAGACCGTAAAACGCATAACGGCAATGTAGATATTGTAGCACACGGAGCCGGTTTTGTAAACAGAAAAAAACGAACAAATGTTCATATTATTTGCTTTTTCATGTTTTGAACGAATTTTTATTGAAAAACATCTTTTTTTATGGTAATATGTTTTTTGTATCAGTTTCGAGGAGAGGATAAAATGGAAAAGCAGAAAAAAACGCTCACCTTCGGCAAAATACTTATATACTCGGTGGGTATTTTCGGTATTCAGCTGCTGGTCGGTTATATTAACACCTACCAGTCGCAGTTTTATACAAGCGTGCTTGCCGCCGACCTCACAAAGTGCGCTGTAATTATTCTTGCCGCAAAGATAATCAGCTCGTTCGCCGACCCTATCATAGGCAATATCATAGACTCGGCACATTTCAAATCAGGCAAGATGAAACCGTTTATTGCAATGAGCATTCTGCCGTTCGCAATAATCACGACACTTATGTTTGTCGCCTTCGATTTTAAATCCGACGCGGCAAAATATGCGTATATAACCGTGACGACCGTTCTTTGGAATATCGCCATGAGCTTTGCGGACATCCCGAGTCAGGGAATGCTTGCGGTTTTAAGCTCTTCGAGCGAAGAAAAGAACAGCTGCGCGGGTATCGCAAATATGCTGAAATCGCTTGCACTTGTCGCTCCCAATATGTTTGTCCCCGTAATATGCACACTCACCGGTTCGGCTGTCATTACAAAGAAGGAGTATCTTATTTCCGCACTTGTAATGGGTGCTATCGCCATAGTGTTCACGGGAATAATGATTAAAGGCTCGACAGAAGTCGTCAAGAGCGAGCCGAACAGAATGAGCCTGAAAGTGATGGCAAAGGAGCTGTTTTCAAATAAGCCGCTCATGATAATCTTCCTTATAAATATGCTCGGTTTCGGCAGAAATATGTCCATTTCAATCGGCGTTCAGGCGGCGGCTGTTCTTCTTGACGAAGTCACCATTCCCGGACTGGGAATAACGCTTGCCGGCGAAAATCTTCCGATTATCCTCGGCGTAGGAGCTGCGATACCGTCCACTCTTTCGGTAGTGCTCACTCCCCTCATTTCGAAAAAGCTCGGCGTAAAAAGAACATTTATGATATTCGGCGTTTACGGTACGATAGTTGCAATGGGCTACTATCTGCTGTTCGCATTCGGTCCGGTTTGGTTCCATTCGCTTCTCGGTATTATTATCGGTCAGTTCGTTATCAACTTCATGTTCGGCCCTCACGGTTTTGCACCGCTCATCATGCTTTCGGACGCCGTCGACTACCGCGAAATGACTACCGGAAAACGCACCGAGGGTATTCAGTATTCCGTTTTGAGCCTGTCCATTAAGCTTGCAAACGCATTTTCCGTTGCCGTCGGTATCTTCCTTGTCGGTATTTCCGGATATGTCGGAACAATGTCGTTCGCAGAGGTTACCCCGCATATGCAGAATGTAGTTATGGCTGCATACTGGTTCGTTCCCGGACTTTGTACGGGACTGAGTATGATTCCCATGCTGTTCTACAAGCTCGACAGAAAAGATGTCCGCGCGAAAATGAACGAGTTCATCGCAAAGCGCGACAGCAAAGTCGACGCAAAATAAAGCACAAAAATGACAGGGCAAGCGGAGAAATTTCCGTATGCCCTGTTTTTTTGTAATTAGATAGATTAAAGCGCCCGGAACGATATCCGAGCGCCTTTTTTATGCGAATGAAAGCCTTTCTTTGCGTTAAAAATCTTTTACGAGCCGTGCGAAGGTATCGGCAATGACACCTTGCGTCTTTATGCCCATCGAGTTCGTTTCGTGGTAGTGTCTGCCGCCGAGAATATCGTTTGTCGGGTTCAAAAACGCCTGTGTGGGGTGAAGGCAGAAATCGTTGGGTGCAACAACATAGCCTGTCATATCGTTTGAAACGCCGTATACGATCATTTCGGGATCGCCGCATATCTCTGCGAGAGGTGCGGGATTTATCTCGGGACCCTTGCCGGTCGAGGAGCGTTCGGCAGGCTCGTATCCGCCGTAGACGGTGCACACGAAATTCTCGCCGGGCAGAAGCAGAATTTTCTGCGAGCCGAAGGTCATGTATGTCATTTCCGTTCGCATTGCAACGCCCGTGCCGCTCTCTTTGCAGGCAAACGGAGCAAAGCTCATCGTGCCGCGCATGGCAAGAAGAAGCAGTACATAGTTATCCACCGGCAGATAGAAACGGCGTCTGTTGTACTTAATTACGGGTTCAAGGAGCTTGTCGTTGTCAACGGCAATAGCGGCGTCGGCAAAGAACTCACCCTGTTTTTTGATATTGTTGACTCTGTCGTCCTTGTCGAACTCGGCAGCGTCCATTCCGCCTATTGCGCCTATACCGAAGAGGACATTCGCACCGGTTTTTTCGGCGACGCGCTCCCTTAAAAAGTGCGGATACTCAGCCGAGAGCATTCTGTTCTTTCCGCCGAGTGAATTGGGATGCGCACCGACATTTACAAGCCATGTTTCGCTGCTTCCGTTATCGGGAACAAAGCGAAGGCGCGTTAATATCTCGTGCTTTTCAGGCAGACGGCGAGCCGTGTAAAGGCCGCCCTCAATGGAGTGTCTGCCGGTATAGAGCTTACCGGGAGTACGGTTCACAAACGCCTCTTTTGCGGCTTTTACGGACTGCGAAAAGAGCTTTTCCATGTACTCCGGGTCTTTTCCGTTTGAGGGGATATGAAGCGCGTTTGCCTTGCCCCAATATCCGACGGTGTCGATTCCGGAGTGTGAATGCGTGCAGCTGAAATTTATTCCGATACATTTTGAAAATTCCGGTTCAGCCATTATACGGCGGCGTATTTCATTGACTTCGATATTTGTAAGTCCTACTATATCACCGCTGAGCCATACAAGTCCTTCGTCCGTCCCCACATCTATCCATACAGCGGAAACGAAAACATCGGTGAGGACACCCTCCATCTGATGCCCCGAGCCGTGACCGGCGATCCAGTATGTTTTTTTGCCGAATTCCTCGGGATTTATGTCGGCGCGCGCAAAACCGAGCCGATAACCTTCCCCCGAAACACTGACCGTTTCGGACTTGGGGATAACGGGTGCAGGACCTTTTTTCAGAACCTTTTTGCCGTAGTTGTTGGCTATTGCCCGTGCGCCCTTTGCTGCGATATCATTAAAATCCATAATTATAAAACCTCCGCGGCTGATACTACTTACTGAAATGGAACAAAGCCGTATGCTTTATTCCCACCGAAAATATATTTTATCATACCGCGAAGGCAATTTCCATATTTTTTTGTGAATATACAAAAAATAAAAGCGTTTTTTACAAGCCGAAGCTGACCGAAAGTGCGTCATTTATGCGGCTCATTTCCGCGTCACCGAGGCTGCCCATGTGTTCGCGCAGCCTTTTTTTGTCAATGGTCCTGACCTGTTCGAGCAGCACGACGGAATCCTGCTGTAAACCGCATCCGTCCGCATTCACATTTATGTGCGTTGGCAACGGCGTTTTATATTTTTTGCTTGTTATTGCAGCCGCTATCACAGTGGGGCTGTATTTGTTACCCATGTCGTTTTGTATTATCAGCACAGGGCGAACACCTCCCTGCTCAGAGCCGACAACGGGACTGAGATCGGCGTAATATATGTCCCCTCGTTTAACGGTCATTGAAAATCACTCCCTGTTTTTTCTTTCGGAAGTATTTTTACCGTTATTTCAATAAAATAATCAAAAAATTAAAAAAGTTTATTCCGCCACGCTCATTTTTTCGCGGATGAAGTCCGGAACAGCACCGCTCTCAATTCCGAGAGCCACCGCAAATTCGTCATTTATCAGTTTTTCAGCTCGTTTAAGCATATTATCATCGGAGAGCGTGAGCTTTTTCCCGGACAAAGCAAGCTCCTTCTTTTTTATGAGTATACTTCTTATTAAGAGCATAATGTCTTTTCTGTCTGCCCTTGCGAGTATCTCGCCGAAAAGCTCGTTTCGTTTTTTGTTGTCGTTTTCCCATATCAGAGGGCTTTTTTTCACGGCTTCTATAAGCCGGGATATTTCATCTCCGGAGATGATCTCTTTCATTTTGGCAAGAAGCGCCTGATTGTCCGCCGGAACCATGATAGCAGCTCCGGTGATTCCGGCAGGCGCAAGGACATAGTATTCCCTTTCTTCGCCCGCTATTTTGTCTGTCGTTTTACCTTCGATTTTACAGACACCGTTAGCTCCGTATAAAACATATGTTCCGATTTCAAACATTCTGCTGCACTCCCGTTCCGTTAATTTCAGACAGCTCCAGCCGGCATTGACCGGCGCGTTTGTACGCCACAGGTTTCTTCGTACATATCTCCCGAAGAAAACTGCGCGGCGGCACGCTGCCTTTTTTCATTATTTACTCCATTATAGCATATTTACAGAAAAAATGTCATAGGCAAAATGCACAAACAAAAAATCAATTGTAAAAATACATCCTTTGAGAAGGAGATCGGGGCACAGGCATCATCACTTAATCTTTGTTCCGATTCTCTTCCGGCAGCCAAAAAGGCACGGAGCAATTTAGCCCCATGCCTTTTTTTCGCCTAATTATTCTTATTTTTTCTTGCTGACTACCGGGAAGGTGTCGTCAAGACCGACCGAGTAACGGAGGATAAGACGAGCATCGTCAATGGTTATCTTTCCGTCACCGTTGACATCGCCGACCTTGACGAGAATTCTTGACGGTGTACCTTCAAGACCGACCGAGTAGCGGAGAGCTATTCTCGCGTCGTCAACACTTATAGCGCCGTCAACATTGAGGTCGCCGTAATAATAGTCGTTCTGCTCCGCATCTTCAAGCGTGGAATACGCATATACTCTGTCGCCGATTATCGCCTTGCGGAGATACTGCGGGTACATATCGTTCTGAATTACGCTGCGCTGTTCCTTGGAGAGAGCAAGCCAAAGAATGAACTTTGCTGCCGTTTCCGAGCCGTAGTCCATGTTTTTATGGTTGCAGATAAACCATGTCTGATCGGGCAGGAAGCAGGTGGACGCGTCGCAGCATTTCTGCGGCTCCATGTGGTTATGGTTGCCGTTGGTGCATTTCTTTGCGACCGAAACCTTGCTGTCGATGTCGCCTGTTCTTACGCCCATACCGGCATAACGGGTCGCCTCAAAGCCGTCGGACTGCTCGTCAATTCTGCCGGTAACGGGAATCATCTGCATTCCGTAGCCCGCAACAACACAGGTGTTGATGCCGTCGGACTGCGTCCTCGTGAGAGTCTGTTCCGTGGCGTTCATGACCTCACGGTAGCCATATGCCATGTCGCGAAGCTCCTTGGTCATGTTTTCCTTCGAGCCGAACATTGTTTTGACCGCATCGTCAAAATCCTCATCGGGAACAAGCGCCCAAAAGCCGGGGACATAGCGAAGGTTATTTATAAGTACTTCATCGTAGATCTTACTTGCAGAGGCGCTAAGAATCTTTTTGTAGCCCGAGCCGATTTTTCTGAAAAGGTTCTGATCGGCTGCTATCTTCGAGAAAATAACAAGACCGAGCTTTGCCCACAGCTCTGCGTAATTCTTCTCGCCTATGTAACGTGAAAGCATTGCGGTAACGATTCCGCCGGGATCCTGTTCAATGTATCTCGCGATCGCGTTTCCGACATCATCACCGGTTATGCTCTCGTATACATCCTTAATGTTCTCGAATATGTCGTCCTCGCCTTCCTCGCGGTTGACCTTCTTTTTACTGCTGACAACATCGCCGCTCATTACAGCGCCCATAAGGGAGTTGCCCATCGCCGCGGAATCAAGGAAAATGCAGGACAGAAGATTTTCCTTGGCGTGTTCTTCATACTTATAGAGATAGCTGTTTACAACATTGCCACCGGTGCCGCCGGAGATAAGTGCGACTCTGTCGACTTCCTTTTTGGAGGTCACCATATCTATGTACGATTTAAGCTTTTCGGCGTTAGCGAGGGGGCTTAAACGCCAGTCGTAATTGAACACATAGATATCGTCAGCCGAAACGGTTCCGCCCGATTTTTCGGCAAGTGCCTTGATATTCGCGGAATAAACATCCTCCTCCATGTGATACGACATGGGAGTCTGATAAGTAAGAGGAGCAATTTCGGTATTTTCCGATCTGCCGTACTTGTTCATCTGAATGTTGCTGAACATTCTGTTGATGGCAGCGGAAATTTTTGCGGCTCCCGCATTTGCATCAAGCGCGGCAGCCATCGCACCGCCGATTATACCGGAAACGGCATCGGTAAACTGCTCGGAAGATGTGCTGAATACAAGCGTTTCCTTACCTATCTTAAACCCCATATCGGGCGTTATCTCATAGAGTGCGATCGAATTCATATCGGGTACATACACTATTTCGGAATTGCGCAGCGTTGACGCGGCGGCAGCCGAAACAGGATATACCGTCACGAGCAAAAGCACCATAAGAATTGCCGTGAGCTTCGTTATAAAGTTCCGTTTCATTTCGTTTCCTCCATTATTTTTTATTTCCGGGTTCAGAATATTGCATAAATTGCCACTACGCAGACGCTCAGAACCATAAGCGCCGCAAGTATTATAGCAACGATCCTTGTAAATTTCTTGTTCATCTTACTCACCTATTCCCACAACGGACAGCAATTCTTTTTCATAAAGGGAGGTTTTTGCCGCCGCGGCGTTCTCATCCTTTTCGCGCACCATTGTGTACACCTTTATTTTCGGCTCCGTGCCTGCCGGACGGATTATGACTTTATCTCCGCCGCAGAGTTTCAGAGCTATAACATTCGATTTCGGAAGCGAAACCGGTTTTTCCGTACCTGCTTCGAAATCGTGCGACAAACCCGTTTTATAATCGTCAACACCGATAACACGGACGCCGCCAAGGCTTGTCGGGAATGCACTTCTCAGTTTTTCCATTATTGCGGACATTTTTGCCATGCCGTCCGCTCCTTCGAAATAGAAGTTGAAAAGGCTGTTCTGCCAGAAGCCAAAGCGACTATGCAGCGAATTCAGAGCATCGACAAGCGTTTCACCTTTGAGCTTATAAAAGGAGGCGGCTTCACATATCATCATAGACGCGTTTACCGCATCCTTGTCACGGGTGTGAGCGCCCGTCAGGTAGCCGTAGCTCTCCTCAAAGCCTATCTCAAAACGGTCGGCTTCGCCTTTTTCTTCAAGCTGAGTGATATATTCGCCTATATACTTGAAGCCGGTAAGCACTTCAACGACCTGCGCGCCGTAATGCTCGGCAATAAGCGCCGCCATGTCGGTGGTAACTATCGACTTTATTACAACCTGCTTTTCGCAGAGCGTACCGGCATTTTTCTTCTGTGACAAAATATAGTCGATAAGAATGCAGCCGACATCGTTTCCGGTCAAAAGAACATACTCACCGTTGTGGAGAACCGCGATTCCGACTCTGTCGCAGTCGGGGTCTGTCGCGAGAAGAATATCCGCCTTTTTCGTTTCGGCAACTTTAAGCGCTTCATTGAACGCTTCCCTGATTTCGGGATTGGGGAACGGACAAGTCGGGAAATTGCCGTCGGGCAGCTCCTGCGTGCCGACAACGGTCACATCCTTAATGCCTATCGTATCGAGAATACGGCGTACGGGCTTGTTGCCTGTGCCGTTAAGGGGTGTATAAATGACGCTGAGTCCGGCTTTTTTGGGAACCTCGGGGGAAACAAGACGCTTTTCAACAAGCGAATAATACTTATCTGTCACATCCGTTCCCACATACCGGATTCTTCCGTCTGCTACCGCTTCGTCAAAATCGGCAATCTCGTCGTCACCGAACATATCGGTCTTGTTGATATACGCGAGGGTCTTGTCTGCCGCCGCGTCGGTCATCTGATAACCGCGCTCGTCGTAGCACTTGTAGCCGTTGTATTTTGACGGATTGTGACTCGCCGTTATGATAATACCGGAGCTGCATTTAAGCTCGCGGACGGCAAAGGCAACTATCGGCGTGGGAATAAGCTCCGGGAAAAGCCATACTTTAACGCCGCCGGAGGCGAGAACACAGGCAGCCTCTTTTGCGAAACGCTCGCTGTTTATTCTCGAATCGTATCCGATAACACACGAGGGAGAACCGAAATCATCGTTCAGATAACGGCAAAGTCCGCGTGTTGCCTTGCGGACGGTATAAATGTTCATTCTGTTTGTTCCAGCACCGAGGACCCCTCTGAGTCCGGCTGTGCCGAAGGAGAGATCCTGCCAAAAGCGGTCCTTTATCTCCTCTTCGTTTCCGTCAATCGCTTTAAGCTCGGCTGCGATCTCGGGGTCAGTGGCTTTTTCGCACCACTCTTTATATAAAGCATTTGCGTCATTCACTGTCGTTCACGCCTTTCGTTTTTGAAATAAATATGTAGTATCGCGGGAAGTCCGCGCTATAATACCGCTGATTATAATTATACCCTTTCTTGCAGACTATTACAATAGGATAAAGCAAAAAATACGGTACAAAATATTGGGTTAATCCTTCAAAAGCAGCCCTACGGTTTCAACATGGGCGGTTCTTGCGAACATATCAAAGGGAGTATAGCGTTTGAGATTGTAACCGTGCCGTGCGAGAACGGCGCAGTCGCGCGCGAAGGTCGCGGGATCGCACGAAACATAAACTATCCTTTCGGGCGACATTGAAGCAACCGTTTCCAAAAGCTCCGGAGAGCAGCCCTTTCGCGGCGGATCGAGAATGACCGAGTCGGGAGTAATACCGTCGGCAGCGAGTTTTTCGGCTGCGTCAGCTGCGTCGCCGCAGATAAACTCGGCGTTTTCAATATTATTGATCTCGGCGTTATATCGCGCGTCACGAACCGCATCGGGTACTATTTCAACTCCGACAAGCTTTTTCACGCTGCCTGCCAGAGTAAGTCCTATCGTACCCGCACCGCAGTACAGGTCAAGCACCGTATCCGTTTTTCCGCCGAGAATGTATTCACGCACTTTTGAATAAAGACGCTCCGCCTGATCGTGGTTCACCTGATAAAACGACAGCGGCGAAATGCGGAACCGCACGCCGAGCAGCTCGTCCGTTATGTACCCGTCACCGTAAAGCACGGTGTTTTTCCCGCCGAGAACAACATTGGTGTCGACAGGATTTTTATTTATAAGCACAGTTTTTATGCTCGGATCCGCCTTTATAAGCTCGTTCACAAGCACATCCGTCTTAAACATTTTTTCGCCGTTTTCAACAAGGCACACCATGGTTTCACCCGTTGCAAACGCTTTTCTTATATATATGTGGCGCAGAAGTCCGGTGTGTTTTCTCTCGTCATACACCGATACTTTATACTTTTCAGCCCATCTCGCGACGGTGCGCAGAATAACGGAAAAGCTCTCCGGCTGCAAAAGGCAGGTCTTGCAGTCGATGACGCGGTGTGAAAAGGGAGCGTAGAACCCGATTGAAAGTCTGCCGCCTTCAAGAGAAACCGGGTACTGAGCTTTGTTCCGGTAATGCTTTTCCGAGGGCGACGGGACTATCTCTTCCGGCGCGAGCTCAATATGTCCTACTCTTTTTACAGCGTCGGCGACTCTTTTCTGCTTCATCCGCAGCTCCGCTTCATACGAAATATGACGAAACGCACAGCCGCCGCAGCGCGGAAAAACGCGGCAGTCGGGAATTATCCTGTCAGGGGAGGCTTTTATGACATTGAGGAGCTTTGCGACCGCATAATTGGGTTTTACTTTAATTACAACGCACTCGACGGTATCGCCGGGGGCTGCGCCCGCTACAAAGACAGCCATCGAGTTTTTATGCCCTACTCCGCTTCCCTCCGAGGTAAAATCCGTTATTTCAAGCTCGATAACATCGTTTTTCTTCAATATATCCTGTTTAATCATAGTTTCCCTTTCAAAGGTCTGCGGCAAGACTCTTTATGTACCGACGGAAGTCCTCGCCGATCTCGGGATGTTTGAGAGCGACCTCGACATTTGCCTGCATTATGCCGAGCTTATTTCCCATGTCGTAGCGTTTGCCCTCGAAATCGACGGCAAGAAGTCTGCCGTTTTCGGCAAGCGTTGAGAGTGCCTCGCTGAAATACACTTCGCCTGTTTTGGGCGAAGGCGCAGTATGCCTGATATAATCGAAAACATCGGGAGTTACCACATTTCTGCCGAGGACCGAAAAATGAGAGAGAATCTCTGCTTCGCTCGGTTTTTCTATAATGCGGTGTACATCGTAAAGACGGTCTTCGAGCTTTGTAACATCAAGCGTGCAATACTTAATCACCTGCTCGGTGGGGCATTCCTTTACGCCGGTAGTACACTTGCCATACTTCTCGTATGCGTCTATAAGCTGTCCGATAACGGGACGCGTTTCGGACACGATAATATCGTCGCCGTAAAGAATGGCAAACGGTTCGTCTCCGACAAAGCTCTCGGCTGCGAGAATGGCATGACCGAGTCCTTTGGTTTCCTTTTGGCGAATATAGTATATGTTGGCAAGGTCTGCGACGCTGTGAACGGCATCGTAAAGCGGACGCTTATCCGGGTTTTGCAGCAGCTTTTCTTCCAGCTCGAAGGCGTAGTCAAAATGATCCTCTATAATGCCCTTGCCGCGGTTCGTGATAATAAGTATATCGGTTATACCCGCAGCGGCGCATTCCTCGACGAGATACTGAATTGCGGGCTTATCCACAATATTGAGCATTTCCTTGGGAACAGCCTTTGATGCCGGGAGTACGCGTGTGCCGAGTCCGGCTGCCGGGATAACAGCTTTTGTAATTTTCATTTTTCTTCTCCGTTCTTTTTTGAGGGTTTTGTCGCTAGGCTGACGGGACTTGAACCCGTGTCGGTTTTGACCGGCTGGTTTTCGCTCA
>JAEDGF010000124.1 GCA_016297645.1 Clostridiaceae bacterium | reverse complement strand
TGCGAAAGCACGGGAAATTTTCCGCAAGGGAAATTTCGTAGTTGAGGTTATTATACCGTAAATCTGCCGGTGCAAACCGGCGCGGCGGAACGCCGTCTTTTGTCGAAAGACAAAAGGATTGTATGATACAATGTTCTCAACATTGCGGTTCTACCGCAAGCCGTGCGAAAGCACGGGAAATTTTCCGCAAGGGAAATTTCGTAGTTGAGGTTATTATATCATACTTTTTATAAAAGATAAATACCTATTTAATACGATAACTTATTTAAGTCGGAAAAAGTAAACATTTTTGAAAAGGGGCATACCTATGAACGATTGTTTTTTCCCTGAGGGAATAATAATATCAGATATCGAAAACAAGGCGGCGCTTTCGAGCGTTGCTTCCCTTAAAGACGCAGCTGCCCGTCAGACGGTCTTGGAGGCTCTCGCCGTAAAGTGCGACCGGGAGCATTCCCTCCATGTCGACCTCGGAGTTATGCCCGGAATCATTCCCAAAAATGAGGGAGCCGTCGGAATCGAGGACGGCTCGGTGAGGGATATCGCGCTCATTTCGCGCGTCGGTAAGCCCGTTTGTTTTATAGTTAAAGAGATAAAAAAGAACGAAAACGGTAAACTATACGCCGTTTTGTCGCGCCGCGAGGCTCAGCAAAAGTGCTGCGAGGAGTACATAAACGCCCTCTTGCCCGGCGATGTCATCACCGCGCGCGTGACGCGCAGCGAATCGTTCGGCGTTTTCTGCGATATCGGGTGCGGCATTCCCGCGCTCATTCCCATCGACTGCGTTTCCGTTTCGCGAATCCCCCACCCCTCGGTGCGCTTTTTCACCGGTCAGCTCATCAAAGCCATCGTCAAAAACCGTGACGGCAGCGGCAGAATTACGCTCACACACAAGGAGCTTCTCGGCACTTGGGAGGAAAACGCGGCAAAAATAAGCGTCGGCGAAACCGTGCCGGGCGTGGTGCGCTCGGTAGAAAGCTACGGAGTTTTCGTGGAGCTTGCGCCGAACCTCGCCGGACTTGCGGAGTTCGACCCCGATGTGCGCGAGGGGCAGTCCGCCGCCGTGTTCATAAAAAGCATAATCCCCGAAAAGATGAAGATAAAGCTCGTGATTGTCGACAAGGGCGAACCGCGTCCGCCGGAATATGTGAGGGACTACTTTTTCAACGAGCCGCATATGTCGTATTTCAGGTATTCGCCGCCCGAGTGCGAAAAGGTCACCGAAACCGTGTTCGGACAGTGACGAAAGACAGAGTTACGGCAGCAGTCGGTCAGGCTGTTCGAAAAACAGCGATGCTTTAAATATGCCTATTTCTATATTACTATACAATGCATATGGTGATATATTGTACATTTCCGATAAAAGCAAAAAGATTGGCAAAGCAAAGGTAAAAAAGTCCGGAATTGATAAATCGTCGGTTTCATTATATCACTGCAAAATAAAAACGGGACGGCGAAGGCCGTCCCTTTTTTCGGTTTGTGTGATTGTCATGTTAAAACTTCGCGGCGAAATCTCCGCAAAGCTGCACGGTTATCGGCAAGCTCGAGGCTTTATAAGAAAAACGGAGTGCCGCACTTTTGCCTGTTTATTTTACGGTTTCCGTCCGTTCGGTGATTATTTTTATAAGTCTGTCTTTCAGTTGGGTCGGAAGCAAAGATTCATCGCACATTTCAAGCCACTTGGGTGTGAGCTTAACAAGACTTGCAATGATTCTTTCGGCGGTTTGACGGGTTATGCCACAGGAATCTGCAAATTTGAAGAAATCACCCTTGCGGATATTCATCTTTTTGCCGTTCATGGCAAGCGCGAACTGCTCCTTGTCCGACGGCATATTTGCATTTACGGGCAGCAAATCGTAAGCCGGTGAAAGCACATATTCACCCGACCCCTCTGCGGTTTCAATCAGAGAAAAGTTTTTCAGGTGCATATCCGAATTGCCGACAATAAAACAGAAAACGATTCTCACAAAAAACTCCGCCATGTCAATACCGACTCTTGATGAATACTGCCTGATTATCTTCGCGCACCTCTCGTACGAGCCTCGGTATTTATCCTCCGTAAGTCTTAAATCAAGCTGGCAGAAGTCCTCCATTGCAAGCATTTCAATTTTGTTATTTTTGATTTTTCGGTCGACCCGTTTTGTGATGTATGCGATTTTTTCCTTTTCTTTGATAAGCGCATGGGGGACGGTTGAAATTCCCGCCATATCAGCCATTGTCATTATAAGCTGTTCGGATTCCGGCAGTGCTTCAAACTCGGCAACCTGCGGTTTGAGAATGTAGCCCGTCGGATAATTTACAAGCGTTAATCGCGGCTTGCTGCTGTCGCTTACAAGATGCAGCGACAATTTCTTTTGAACGCCGGGGACAGTAAAGCCCCGATTGGTCGTTTCGGCTGCCAGAAGATTTAATGTGAGGTCGTCAATTTCTATTTCGGGAAGATTTGCCGTGCCGAAAAAGCGTTTGATGCACGCTTTATGCCAGCCTGTTTCGTCGGGAGTACGCAAGGGTTTTCCGCAGCATAAGCAATTCATTCTCTTTCCCCCCTTATCGAAACATTGCCGATTCCGTCCTTGCAGGCTACGAGCAAAATGCCGAAACGGTCGCGGCTCTCGATTTTCCAATTGTCCGTCACTATTTTCAAAAGCCACCCTTCGGGGATAAGACCGTCAAAAAACGGAAACAGAGTTTTGGATGTGTATTCCTCCGGCTGCAGCGGCAAAGTAAGCGAAACCGCAGACGGCTTTTCACTGTTCAGATAATCTGTGTCGTACTTGAAGGAATATCCCTCGTCCGTTTCTTTGAGAACGCCTGCAAAAGTATTTCTTACATATACATAAGCGGTTCTGAATGCACTCATTTATTTTCCTTCTTTCCGGCGACTGCCTGTGCGTTGAACATCGCAAGGGCAACATTGACCTTATCCATGCGGACGGTTTCTTTGCCTTGTTCAAGCTCGCGGACAAACCGGAGTCCCAGACCGGAGCGCAAGGCGAATTGTTCCTGCGTCAAGCCTGCCGCTTTTCTGTTTTCTTTAACAAATTCCGCAATCGGGTTCATTTTTATGCTCCTTATAATTTGAATCTTTTGATATTTTACACCCTTTCGGGTGTGATGTCAATAAATATGAGTGATTATAGTCCCTATCGGGTATATTATGTGATTTTTGGGACTCAATATACCCTTTCGGGTGTAAAAAACTAAATGCAATTTATAAAAGAACCCCGGCAAGCCGAATCGGATTGAATATAAAACAGCTGATTGATAAAACCGGCGGTTTTATTTCGCCGCAAAAAAACGGGATAGCTTTTTGCCGTCCCGTTTTTGCTGTTATTTTGTTTGTTTA
>JAEDGF010000040.1 GCA_016297645.1 Clostridiaceae bacterium | reverse complement strand
CGGGAATGCGTATTTTCCGACCGTAACACACGGGTTTTCCGTGTTTCGGGCAAGTTCTGTATTTTCTCGGGCAAGTCCCGTATTTTCCCGGGCAAGTCCCGTATTTTCTGGGGCAAGTCCCGTATTTTCAAAAAAATATTGCAAATTAAATATTACCGTTGACAACTCCGAGTACATCACATATAATGTGTCGTGAAAAAATGCGGAAAAACGGGAAAGACCCGAAAAATCCGCGATAAGGGGGGACGCCCATGCAGACGATTACAAACAAACCATTTCCGGGCGAATTCAGGCAGAGCTACGATAAACTTTTCAGTCAAACCGCACCGCTTTTCACGGTGGTGGGGGATCTAAGCCTGAAACTGAGCTATAAAACGAACGCGCTGTGCTTTACTAAGGAGCGCGTGTATGCCTTCAATACAGAAAACGGAACGGAACCCGAAATAATCGAATATTCCGAAATAGAAAAAACACAGGTAAAAAGAATGTACGGCAACGCAGCATTTTTTGCCGAAATGAAGAACGGCGAAAAGCGCATACTGAGCCGTTTTACTTTTGCCGTAGCGTCCATTGCGGACGCAGCGTCCGACTTTATAAACGCCGTAAACGAAAAGGGCTACTCGGACGAGCTTATTTACCCGGTCGAAAACGCATATATGCACCGCCGCAGCTTCTGCCCCAAGTGCGGAAGAAAGCTGCCGCGCCCCGACGCGGAGTGCCTTAACTGCAAGGGCAAGGGCAAAATGTTCTCGAAATTCGCCGCATACGCGCTGCCGCACAAAAAAATGCTTATCGTGTGTATGCTCCTGTCGGTTTTTACCACGGCGATGTCGCTCATTCCGCCGTATGTTACCGGATATATGGTGGACGATGTTCTTCCGGACAGGAATTCCGCGCTTCTCATAAAAATGATTCTCGCGCTTTTGGGCGTGTACATCTTGCAGTATTCCGTCACCGCCGTCCGCTCGTACCTGCTGCGAATGACGGGCGATAAAATAGTTATCGACTTAAAGAAAGATATTTACGGAAAATCACAGCACCTGCCAATGAGCTTCTACGACAAGACCTCCACAGGCTCTGTCATCAACCGTATAAATTCCGATACAGGCACGATACAGAACTTCGTTCTGCGCGTTTCGCAGGAGGCAGTCGTGCAGCTGTTAACACTTATCGGAATTCTCGTGATAATGATATGCATGAACCCGAAGCTCACGCTGTTTTCGCTCTTCCCGATTCCGTTCGTCGTAATAATCGGACGCGTTTTCGGCAGAAAAATAGGGCCGCGCTATATGCGTCTTTGGCGGCGCGGCGCGTCCATTTCGGGACTTCTCACCGACACTATTCCCGGAATAAGAGTAATAAAAGCCTTCACGAATGAAGAAAAAACCGTCAATAAATTCAACGATTACTGCGAAGAATGGATGCGCGAGGACTCGAAGGCGGCAAAAATAGCGGGCTTTTTCCCGGCGTTCATGACATTTCTTGTCACCTGCGGTTCGCTGGTTATCTGGTTCTCCGGCGGCAGCTATGTTATAAAAGGCTCCGACGGCTTTTCGGTCGGACTTCTCGTTTCGTTCATCTCCTACGCCTCGATGTTCTACGCGCCGGTGAGCTTCTTCGCGAACTTCTCCGATACATACCGCAACACGCTTGCAAGCGCCGAGAAGATTCTCGACATTCTCGATGCTGAACCGGAGCATGACTTCGGAAAGGGCGAGATTCCCGAGCGCATCGACGGCAAGATAGAATTCAAAAATGTCAACTTCTCGTTTGACCGCTCCAAAAAGGTGCTTTCGAATGTCAATCTCACGATAGAGCCTGGTGATGTTGTCGGCATTGTTGGCACGACCGGTTCGGGTAAGAGTACGCTTATCAATCTCATAATGCGCTATTATGACGACTATGAAGGCGAAATTCTCGTTGACGGAAAGAATATAAAAGACATAGATCTCGATTACTACCGCGATCAGATAGGCTATGTTCAGCAGGAACCGCTTATGTTCCGTGACACTATTTTCAGCAATATTGCTTACGGTGCAGGTCATGTCCGCGTTGAACAAGTGCTGCGTGCCGCTGATATCGCCCACGCCCACGAGTTTATCTGCCGTCTGCCGGACGCGTACGACACCGTCCTCGGCGAACGAGGAACGGGACTCTCCGGCGGTGAAAAGCAGCGGATTTCAATCGCGAGAGCGGTCATGAAGAACCCGGCGATCCTTATTTTCGACGAAGCCACCGCCGCAGTCGACTCCGAAACCGAGCATCTTATTCAGGAGGCTATCGAGCGTCTTATCCGCGGCAGAACCACACTGATGATTGCCCACAGACTCTCGACTCTTAAAAACGCCAACAAAATTGCCGTTGTCGACAAGGGCGAGATAATCGAGTTCGGTTCGCCCGAGGAGCTTATGGCGAAGAAGGGCAAGTATTACAAGCTCATACAGATACAGTCCATGGGCGAACAGCTTATGGCGCAGAAACGCGCCGAGAATTTTGAATGAGAGGTGTCAAAGCATGATAAGATACATTGACGGCCCTGAAGTCAGAATAACACAAAACGGCGAACTCTTTTTAGATGTAGAGTTTTATTTTACAAAAGAAAAGCTCGTTGAGGTCGAAGCGCACAGGCTTTTCCCGAAATCAGGCTCGGGTAAGTACATTTCTCTGATGACGCACGACGGCGAACCGCTTGCCGTTATACGCGACCTTGATAATTTGGACAGCGACTCGGCAAACGCCGTGAAAAACGCTCTTTCCGAGTATTATATGATACCGAAGATAAAGCGCTTTATAAGCATGAGCGAAAAATATCAGATTTGGATATGGACGGTCGAAACCGACCACGGAATTATCTCATTCGAGATACGCAATCACATTGTTTCCGTCAAGCCGCTTTACGACGGGCGCGTTCTCATAAAGGACGCGGACGACAACCGCTACGAGGTTCCCGATATCAACAAGCTCGACAAACGCTCACGGCGAATGCTCGAACCGAAACTGTAATATAAAAGGAGATTGACACATTATGAAGCTCATTATCGCAATAGTCAACAACGAAGACTCGGCAGTAGTCGCTGCCGCCCTCACAAAAGACAATTTCACCGTGACAAAGCTCTCCACCACCGGCGGTTTTCTCATGGTCGGAAACACCACATTCCTGATAGGAACAGAGGACGACAGGGTAGACAGAGCGAAGGAGATAATCGCCCGTCATTGCAGCGAGCGAATTCACAAAGCCTCCACCACCGAGAGCTTCGGCAGAGGCTTTTCGGACGGAGCTTTGGGCAGTCAGGTCAAGGTCGGCGGCGCAGCCGTATTTGTTTTGGACGTTGAAGAAGCCGAAAAATACTGATTACGACTGCATTTGCGGTGCTTTTGACAGTTAGGTTTTAGTCCGGTACAAAAGCAGCGTCCGTTTTGGGCGTTGAAGAAGCCGAAAAATACTGATTTTAACTGCGTTTGCAGTGCCTTTGACAGCTTGGTTTAAGTCCTTCACAGCCGTGTTTGTTTTTTGATATAATACCGATTTTCTGCACACGGACGGCTATTTTATTTTTTTTGAGGTTAATATGGATTATTTTTGCGGAAATTATGATGTTGCCGTTATCGGCGCCGGTCATGCCGGAATCGAAGCGGCGCTGGCGTCTGCCAGACTCGGCAGCAAGACCGTCGTTTTTACTGTGAGCCTTGACATGATAGGGAATATGCCCTGTAATCCGTCTATCGGCGGAACTTCAAAGGGTCACTTAGTGCGTGAAATTGACGCACTCGGCGGAGAAATGGGCATTGCCGCCGATAAAAACACGCTTCAAAGCAGAATACTGAACCTCGGAAAAGGTCCTGCCGTCCACTCGCTTCGCGCACAGATAGACCGCCGCGAATACGCAAAATATATGAAGCACGCGCTTGAAAAACAGGACGGGCTTGACCTCGTTCAGGGCGAAATCGTGTCGCTCGAACGGACGGAAAACGGAGAGTATCTCCTCAAAACGAAGCTCGACTGCGTATACAGGGCGAAGTGCGTTGTCCTTGCGACCGGGACATTCTTAAAAGGCAAGATATATGTCGGTGACAAGAGCTACTCGTCCGGTCCGGACGGCGTTTTTCCTGCGGACGAGCTTTCGGGCAGTCTTAAAAAGCTCGGAGTGCCGCTCAGGCGCTTTAAGACGGGAACGCCCTCGCGCGTGAACAAGAAAACCGTTGATTTTTCGGAGCTTGATATTCAGTACGGCGATAAGAGGGTAGTCCCGTTCTCGTTTGACTGCGATAATCTGCCCGAAAACCTGCTCCCGTGCTACATTACATACACTAACGCCGAAACAAAGCGTATAATCACCGAAAATTTGTCCCGTTCGCCCCTATACGGCGGCAAAATCGAGGGAATAGGCCCGAGATACTGTCCGAGTATTGAAGATAAGATAGTCCGTTTCGCCGAAAAGGAGCGCCATCAGATATTTATAGAGCCGTGCGGACTCGAAACGGAAGAATTATACTTACAGGGGCTTTCGTCCTCGCTGCCCGTGGATGTTCAGGAAGCGTTCATACACTCGATAAAGGGACTCGAACACGCCCATGTCATGCGAAATGCCTACGCTATAGAGTATGACTGCGTTGACCCGCAGAGCCTGAAAGCAACGCTTGAATTTATTGATTTGCCCGGGCTTTTCGGTGCAGGACAGTTCAACGGGTCGAGCGGATACGAGGAGGCAGCCGCACAGGGTCTTGTTGCCGGAATAAATGCCGCACTTAAAGCACAGAATAAGCCGCCGCTTATTCTCGAACGCTCCGGGTCGTACATCGGCACACTTATCGACGACCTTGTTATAAAGGGCTGCAACGAGCCTTACAGAATGATGACCTCGCGCTCGGAATACCGCCTTATACTCCGTCAGGACAATGCCGACCTCAGGCTTACCGAAACGGGATACAAATTAGGGCTTATTTCGCAGCGCAGATACGATAAGCTTTTGGAAAAGAAAAAGCTGATAGAAGCCGAACGGGCAAGGGTCGAAAAGCTCGTTGTTGCGCCGAGTGAAGCGCTCAACGCGATGATTGTTTCACATGAAACATCTCCGCTCACCACCGGCTGCAAGATGGCAGACCTTATCCGCCGTCCGCAGCTCAATTACGAGCTTTTAACGCCCTTTGACCCCACACGACCCGACTTACCGTACGAGATATTCGAACAAGTGGAGATTGATATCAAGTACGAGGGCTATATAAAGCGCCAGTACGCGCAGATAGCTGAAATGCACCGCCTTGAAGTGAAGCTGATACCCGAGGATATAGACTATCATAAGGTTGTCAACCTCAGGCTTGAAGCGATTGAGAAGCTCTCGAAGATTCGTCCGCATAATATCGGACAGGCTTCAAGAATTTCGGGCGTAAGTCCGGCGGACATTTCCGTGCTGCTTATCTATTTATCGAGGAGAGGAGAAAAAAATGATTGATTTTATTTCACCGGAGCTGTTGGTGAAGGGAAGCCGGGAGTTCGGCGTAAATCTGTCCGACGAGGCAGTGGAGAGATTTAATATGTTTGCAAAGTTTCTTTGCGAACAGAATGAGCATATAAATCTTACGAGAATAGTTGAACCCGAAAAAATAGTCACGCGCCATTTTATAGATTCTCTTGCGCTGTGTGCAGCAGTCCCGTTTTACGACGGAATGAAGGTTTGTGATATCGGAACGGGCGCGGGATTCCCGGGTATTCCGCTTCTTATCGCACATCCGGGTATTCACCTTACAATGATAGACTCTACAAACAAAAAGCTTGATTTTGTCAGAGCTGCGCTTCGTGAGCTGGAACTGGACGCGAATGTAATTACTGTTCGTGCGGAGGATTTCGGTCAGAACGAGAAAGTCCGCGAAAAATACGATCTTGTTACCTCGCGTGCCGTCGCTCAGCTCAGCGTTCTTGTTGAGTATTCACTCCCACTTTGCCGTATGGGCGGAAAATTTGCTCCGCTCAAAGCAGTTCTTTCTGACGAGGAGAGAACAAACGGTATCCGGGCGGCGAACTTCCTCGGGTCGTGCCTGTTAGGCGATTATAAGTTCGATATTCCCGAACCGGACGGGGAAGTGCTGAAACGAGAGATAATTCTTTTCCAAAAGACGGCACACACACCGGCTGAATACCCGAGAAACGGCTCGAAAATCGCAAAACGCCCTCTGTAAACAAAAGAATGCTGTAAAACGGCAAATAGATTACAAAATTACCGAATACAAACATAAACCGCTTCTGATGAGGCGGTTTTTCTTTTGTCGAGACAAAACTATGTGTAACTTCAAAATAAAATATTATTCGACAACGCTGTTCGGCAAATATAATGTACTCGCCGTGGTATTCTATTATTGCGGACGAAAAAAGTTTCGGACTGTAATTACATAAAAGGCATGAAATCAAAGACAATGTTTCATGTGAAACATAACAGAATCCGTCCGCCGAAATGTTTCATGTGAAACAATCAGAAAACGAAAACGGTGTGTAAAATGAGATTATCGAAAGTCAAAACGGAAGCGCGAATAATAAATGTGCCGATTCATCTCATAAGAAGTAATCCGTTGCAGCCGCGAATATATTTTGACGACGAGAATATGGAGCTTCTTACCGCGTCCGTTTGTGCAATAGGAATTATTGAACCTCTCACGGTCTACGAAAATGAGGAACACGGCTACACGCTTCTTTCGGGCGAAAGGCGGCTGCGCGCTGCTCAGAAAGCCGGACTTGAACGCGTCCCGTGCGTCCTTCTCGATATGGTGACGACCGAACGGTTCTTCGCCGGACTTGTTCAGGATATGCAGTCGCAAAAGCTCAACTGCTTCGAGGAAGCCATGGTAATTGATAAGCTCTGCTCCGTTACGGGGCTGAACTACACGGACGCAGCAGAAAAGCTTGGAATCTCACCTACACTCATGCAGAAAAGGCTACGACTCCTGCAAATTCCGGTAAATATGCGCAAAGCAATCATAGAAAACGGCTTAACTGAAAAACATATCGCCCTTTTGCTCCGCCTGCCGTCCGACAAAGACAAAGAAACACTCCTTCGCGAAATAATCACCGGCAGACTGAATGTCAGCTCAGCCGAAAAGAAATGCCGGGAGATACTCGCAACGGGACGAAAGCAGCACGGAACTATCATAAAATACTTCAACGACATAACGGTCTTTGTCAACTCAATAGAAAAGACTATAAATACAATGCTTTCAAGCGGAATCAGCGCACGGTGCAAACGGCGCGAAACCGAAACAACGGTTGATTACCTGATAAGCATACCCAAAAACGGATAATCGGGCACCCACCCCATTATCATATACGGCCCATATCTTTCTCTTTCACACCCCACAAACCGAAGGACGGACAGCTTGCCACTGCCCGTCCTTTGGTTTTTTGATGCTTAGAATACGAAACAAAAATGAACCTTGCAAAATGAACAACGAATAGAAATGAACCTTGAAAATTAAACAACGAATAGAAGTGAACCTTGAAAATCGAACAACGAAAAAAGTAAATCTTGAAAAATGAACAACGAATAGAAGTGAATCTTGAAAGCAGAACAACGAATTAAAGTAAACCTTGAAAAATAAACAACGAAAAAAAGTAAACCTTGAAAATCGAACAACGAAAAAAACGGACTTTGAAAATTAAACAACGCCCGCTTTTACAAACCTTGAAAGCCGAACAACGAAATAAAGTGAACCTTGAAAAATGAACAACGAAAAAAACTGACTTTGAAAATTAAACAACGCCGAGCGCGGTGTGTATAAACGCAAAAATCCCGGTCGACTTCCGTTTTTCCCGTCATAAATTTGCGTCACTGCCCATAAAAACACGCTTTTCTATTGATTTCGGTACAAAATAGCTATATAATATAAAGGTAATGTACAACAAACGCTTGTGAAAGGAGCTACATATGGCAAAAACCGTTTCTGTCTTAAACCAGAAGGGCGGCGTGGGCAAGACCACCACGGCGGTAAACCTCGCGGCGTGCATAGGCGACGCGGACAAAAAAGTGCTTTTGGTGGATATCGACCCTCAGGGCAACACAACAAGCGGCTTCGGAATAGATAAAAGAAAGATTAAAAGCTCGTCTTACGACCTGTTTACTTCAAACGCCACGGCGGAGGAAGTCATAATTCATACGGAATTCAAAAATACGGATATAATCCCGGCACACATGGACCTCGCGGGGGCGGAACTTGAAATAATAGATTTTCCGGACAGGGAAAAGCTCCTGAAAAACGCGCTTGCGCCCATTTGGGATAAATACGACTTCATTTTTCTCGATTGTCCGCCCTCACTCGGGCTTATAACGCTCAACGCTCTCACCGCCTCCGATACTTTTCTTGTGCCTATCCAGTGCGAATACTACGCGCTCGAAGGTTTGTCGCAGCTTATGAGCACCGTTCGTCAGATAAAAAGACGCTACAACCCCTACATAGAGCTTGAAGGCGTTCTGCTGACGATGTTCGATGGCAGACTGAACCTCACTCAGCAGGTAATGAACGAGGTGAAAAAGTTCTTCCCGAAGAAGGTCTACAAGACCACCATTCCGCGCAATGTCCGCCTTTCCGAAGCACCGAGCTTCGGTCAGCCCATCATTTACTTTGACCGCTCGTCAAAGGGTGCGGCGGCATACCGTGATTTTACGGACGAATTTTTGGCAAAACAGTCGAAAATCACCGACTGAGCCACATTATATACGATTGAAAGGAGTCAATTATGGCATCTGCGAAGAAAAAGGGACTCGGCAGGGGGTTTGATTCGCTTTTCGTGGACAATTCCACCGAGGGCGCTATGAATGAGAGTACCGTTTCGCTCCCCATCGGCGATATCGAGCCTGATAAAAATCAGCCGAGAACCAATTTTTCCGAAAACGCTATGCTCGAGCTTGAAAACAGCATAAGAGAATACGGCGTCTTGCAGCCGCTTCTCGTTCGCCCCATGTCCGACGGCGGCTATATGATAGTTGCAGGCGAGCGCCGCTGGCGTGCGGCAAGGCGTGCCGGGCTTGCGGAGGTTCCCGTAATAGTTAAATCGCTCAACGATGAGGAGGCGGCAGCCATTGCCCTCATCGAGAATTTGCAGCGCGAGGATCTCGACCCGATCGAGCAGGCGCGCGGCATAAAACGCCTTATGGAGGAGTTCGGCTTCACTCAGAACGAAACGGGAGAAAAGCTCTCCATGTCGCGCCCGGCAATCGCAAACGCGCTCAGACTCCTCTCTCTGCCCGAAGAAGTGCTGAATTTGGTTTCAAAGGGCGAGCTTTCCGCCGGTCACGCGCGTACGCTTCTCGGAATCAACGACAAATCGCTCATTCCGGAAGCCGCTAAAAAGGTAACAGACGACGCACTGTCCGTCCGTCAGACCGAAGCACTCGTAAAAATGCTCAATAAAGCTCCGGCTGCACCGAAAAAAAATAAGTCGCGCGACAAGTTTTACGATGAAATAGAGCTTGCCATCGGCGGTACGCTTGCGCGTAATGTCAAAATAATCAACAAAGGCAAGGGCGGAAAACTTGAAATCGAGTATTTCGACCGCGACGACCTTGTAAAACTCGCAAAGCTTTTTAATGAGGATTGAAGAAAAAACAAAAGGAGAAAATAAATCATGATTGATATTAAATTTCTGAGAGAAAATCCCGAAGCAGTAAAAGAAAACATCAAGAAGAAATTCCAGGACAGCAAGCTGCCGCTTGTAGACGAGGTTCTTGAACTCGATGTCGAGAGCCGTCAGAACAAACAGAAGGCAGACGCGCTCCGCGCCGAGAGAAACAAGTTATCCAAGCAGATAGGCGCACTCATGCACCAGGGCAAAAAGGACGAAGCCGAGCAGATGAAGGAGCTTGTCAATGCCCGTTCCGCCGAGCTTGCCGACGCAGAGGAGAAGGAAGTCCGTCTGCAAGACAGAATTAAGCAGATAATGATGACCATCCCCAATATTATCGACGAAACCGTGCCGATAGGAAAGGACGACAGCGAAAATGTCGAGGTTCAGCGCTACGGTGAGCCGGTCGTTCCCGATTTTGAGATTCCGTATCACACCGATATTATGGAGCGCTTCAACGGTATCGACCTCGACTCAGCCCGTAAGGTTGCCGGCAACGGCTTCTACTATCTTATGGGTGACATCGCCCGTATTCACTCCGCGGTTATCTCCTACGCGCGCGACTTCATGATAAACAGAGGGTTCACATACTGTGTTCCGCCCTTTATGATAAGAAGCGATGTTGTCACGGGCGTTATGAGTTTTGCGGAAATGGACGCCATGATGTATAAAATTGAGGGTGAAGATCTCTACCTCATCGGTACATCGGAACACTCCATGATAGGTAAATTCATTGACACCATTCTCGACGAAAAAGATCTTCCTTACACACTCACAAGCTATTCTCCATGCTTCCGCAAGGAAAAAGGCGCGCACGGCATAGAGGAGCGCGGCGTTTATCGTATCCACCAGTTCGAGAAACAGGAGATGATAGTCGTCTGCAAACCCGAGGAGAGCAAAATGTGGTTTGACAAGCTCTGGCAGAACACTGTCGACCTGTTCAGAAGCCTTGATATTCCCGTTCGCACACTCGAATGCTGCTCCGGCGACCTTGCAGATCTCAAAGTCAAGAGTGTTGATGTCGAGGCTTGGAGTCCCAGACAGAAGAAGTATTTCGAGGTCGGCTCATGCTCGAACCTCGGCGATGCTCAGGCTCGCCGCCTGAAAATCCGCGTCAACGGCAAAGACGGCAAGTACCTTGCCCATACCCTCAACAACACCGTTGTCGCGCCGCCCAGAATGCTCATCGCGTTTCTTGAAAATAATCTCAACGCCGACGGCAGCGTAAATATCCCCGCCGCACTTCGTCCGTACATGGGCGGAATCGAGAAGATCGTTCCCAAAAACTGAACAAAAAATTGCCCCGAAAAACGGAAAACAGACCGGTAGTCCCTTCCGACAGTAACATTGCGTTCGGAACATCATCGGAACAGAATTAGTTTTAGATAAAAGAAACAGAGCCGCGGTTCATCACCGACGGCTCTGTTTCTTTTTAAAGGAGGTAAAAACTAATGATATAAGAATCTGTTTAATAAGAAAGGCTTTATTTTCTTTGCTGTGATTTCAGTGTAATACAGTTGACAATACAAATCAAGCGTCAAAAGTCCCCCTCTGTCCGCTATTTTGAAATTTGCACCGCCGGGCGGCGAAACACACGATTCAAACACCGCCTTTCATTTGATCCATTCCGTGCGTAATTTGTCGGTCGCCCGATGAAACTCTTTTTTATACGCATTCTATGCGTTCTTTTGCTCACAAAATGATACATTTTGTCCCTACCAAACGGCTTGATTTTTTGGTAGAAAATAAGCAGAAGAAAGCACAGGGAGGGAATACTGTGGATTACGGGAAAAATCTTGCCCGGCTGCGTATCAATGCGAATATGTCACAGGAGGAGCTTGCTTCACACCTGTTTGTTTCCCGTGACCTTGTGTCAAAGTGGGAGAACAACAAACGCCGTCCGGGGTATGACGCGCTGCAAAAAATGGCGTCCCTGTTCAGCGTTGAGCCGGAGAGCATTATTCCCGTTGAGAAAAAACTTGCAGACGAGCTATCGCTGTGCATTCCCGAAAATTGCGAAATCGCGCCGGAACAAGCTCCCCAAAATATAAATCGTTTTCTGCAAACACTGTCCGAACGGGATTCGTCGATTTTCATGCAGCGGTACTATTTTATGAAAACCTTTGCCGAAATTTCGCGGAGGTACGATTTGAATGAGGTATACACCCGGGTGATTCTTTCGCGCACGCGGAAAAAGCTTAAACATTATCTTGAAAGTAAGGGGCAATCATGACAGGCAAAGACTTATGTATTTTGCTAATATGCCGTTTTTCTTGTAGTACGGGATTTTATCGAAAACTATAAAAATATGATAGTAGGAGGGTCATTTTTTTAGGAGTTTCTTTCTCTCACGGTAGTCCGGCATGAAGCGCTCCACTTCTGCCCAGAATGCGGCGGAGTGGTCATGGTGGCGGATATGCGCAAGCTCGTGTACAACGACATAGTCGACGGCTGCGTCGGGGTAGAGCATAAGGCGGCACGAAAAGCTGACGGAATTCTTGCCGGAGCAAGAGCCGAAGCGCGTCTTTGCGCGGGTTATGGTGATTCGCGTGGGTGTAACGCCCATGATTCGAGAATAATATTCAACCTTTTGCGGAAGAACTTGCTTTGCCGTTTTAATCAGCTCGTTTTCTTCCTCGTGGGAAGGCTCGTGAATATTCTCATTGTTCGCGCTCACTCTTGCTATCGTTTTAGTTATCCAATCGGAATGGCGCTCGACAGCGTCGCTAACAGTCCTTGCGCTCGTGCCGTACGGCACACGAACGACAACGGAAAGGTCGCTTTTCACTTGAATGGCGAGCGTTTTTCTGCTTGAATATACAGTTTGAAAAGCTATTCTTTTGTCCATCAGTAGAGCTTTCCGACTATGCGAACGGCGGTTTTATGCGAAAATACGCGCGAGAGGCAAACGAGCGCCTTGTACTGCGCCCCGACCGTGACGAGCGGCTTCATGTGTTTTCTTTCGGCGGCGTTGAAAACGGCACGAGCAACGCTCACGGGTTCCATTCCGCCCATTTCGTCCTTCTCCATGGCTGCGACCGCCTTGGAAATGCGTCCGCCGTACTCGGTGTCACCCTCGGCTGTCTTTCGCCTTGCGGCGGTGAAGCCCGTTTTAATATCGCCGGGCATGACGGAGCAGACCTCGATCCCGAACGGACGGACTTCGTTTGTCAGCGCGTCCGTAAAGGCGTTTACGGCAGCTTTTGACGCGGAATAGTATGCCTGAAAAGGAATTGCATAGACGGCTGCGACCGAGCTTACGCATATTATTCTGCCTCCGTTGGCTTTTCGCATATACGGCAGCGCCGCCCTGACGGCATTCACCGTGCCGAAAAAGTTGACATCGAACTGGCGGCGCGTTTCGCTGTCGGACAGAAATTCCACCGCGCCCGAAACGCCCATTCCGGCGCAGCAGACGAGGGTGTCTATTTTGTTTCCTGTGCGCTCGGCTATCTGCGAAAATACCGAGGTGAGCGCGTCGTTGTCCGTGACATCGGCGCTCATGTGGATAACGCCCGGGGTGCTGTTTTCGCGGCGGCTTATCTCAAATACCGTGTAGCCGTTGTCACGGAATATTTCGGCTGTTTTGAGTCCTATACCGGACGAACCGCCGGTTATTACAACTGTTTTCATGACTGCTTCTCCGTTTCATGTTTTATTTTTTTAGGTGCGCTCAGCTCGCGCTGCGCCTGAAAGACATACTGCTGTGCAAGCCCCGGAAATGACGAAAAGCACTCGGGCAACCCGTTGGGGTAGATGTCGCGCATGGCGGCGAGAATGTGCGTGTCTGTGGGAAATGATGTGTCGTAGCCGAGCGAAAAGAGCATTATGCACTCCGCAACCTTTTTTCCGATTCCTCTGAATTCCATAAGCTCGTGCTTTGCCCCGGCTGCGCCCTCGGCGGCAAGGCGCTCGAAGATATCTGGGTCGGCGCATACCCGTTTCGCCGCCTCAACGAGATACGGCGCGCGGAAGCCTGCGCCTATGTAAGAGAGATCCTTGGGGTCAAGCTGCGACACAAGCTCGGGGGTGGGGAAGGCGTATTCGCCGTTCGGCAGGGGCTTGCCGAAGATAAGGCAGAAGCGCTCTATTATCTTTTTTATTCGGGGAATATTGTTGCACGCCGAAATTATAAACGAGCACATAGTTTCCCACGGCTCCTGATGAAGAATGCGTATCGTGCCGTACTTTTTTACTGCATCGCGGACGAACGGGTCTTTTTGTATTTCCTTCAAATATTTGTCGTATGTTCTTCCGAGGTCGAAATAATCCAGCCATATTTCGCGCACTTCTTCTTCGGTGGTGTCAAAAAGGGTCAGTCCGCCCGGAATATCCTTTATGCCTATGGCTCTGCCGAAGGCGACCGAACGCCAAATGCCGTCCCCGTCGCACTTCCAGCGGAAGCACTGTCCGCAATCGAGCGTCAGCGCGAGGTTAATTTCCCCAAAGCCGGTGATTTCTACCGTGCCGTTTTTTGTTGTTATCTCCATTGCGTTAATGCTCCTTTCGAATTAAAAAACTGTGTTTTCCGGACAAACCGCGAAAAACGATTCTGTATATTATTACTAAAAATTTCCTGAAATTTTGTACAAAAAATATCTCCGATTTGTATAAATGGCAAGTGTTAACAACTAACTGTATATGATAAAAATGTTAATAACTATCATTGTTTATAACTTTTCAACGGGATAAACAGCGGTGTTTAGCCGATTTCGAGCTACTTATAAACAGTTTCAACAGGGTTGTTAACATTTTCGAGATTCTAAACATATTACAATATGTATACTTTACTTTACACCCGTCATTAAAACCGTTTCGGTGCTTTTTTGTTCGCAAATCGAAATAAGGTCATCACGACGCTTTTACTTCTTTTTTTGCCCTTGTTCGTGAATAAGTCCGCCTCTCGGCGCACATAATTGCGTTTGAAGCCTTAATTTTTTACCGTATAATATATGTATAAAGAAGGAGAATTTCGAAAATGATGAAGGGTGTTAACCGTTATGTGTTGGAAATTCCGCGCCCGGACAGCGCCTATTTTGAAAAAGTGATCTTTTTTGTGAAGCCCGAACACTCCGCCGACAGCGAATCGAAGCTCCGCGCTTCGGCGCTTGCTCTCATGGAGGACTCCGCTCCGCCGAAGCAGAGGTACACGCGAGGCAAAAGAATAATTATAAAAATTTTACATCTGTTTATTGCTGCCGGAGGGGGAGCCGCGCTTGCATGCGTGTTGTCGCAGCTGAATTGAAGGGCAAAAAAGGGATGAGTTCCGAAGGCGCTTTTCGTTGGTGGGTGAGTACAGCCGCAGTCGAATCAAAGGGTAACACGAGAGTAAATTTCGGCTGTGATTTTTGTTGATGGGTGTGTTGTCGCAGCTGAATTGAAGAAAAAAACGGGGAAAAGTCTCGGCTGTGTTTTCGCCGATAAACGCCGCGATGATTCCTTTTTTTGCCGCGGCGGTAATTTTGTTTAATGAATACGGCGGCGGTTTCCTTTGATGAAAGTTGTTGTGCTTTCGTTTCGAACAGCTCCGGTTATTTTCCTACGCAGAATTTTGCAAAAACCTCGTTCACGGTTTCCTCTGTCACGCGCTTTCCCGTGAGCGACATAAGCTCGCCGAGGGCGCTGTCGATACTGATATTCACCGCGTCAAGAGTCAGTCCGGCGTTGAGCGCACCGAGCGCCTCGCGTACAAAAGACAGCGCATTGACGGCACACTGCCGCTGGCGTTCGCCTATGAGCATTTCCTGCGTGAAGTCGGTTTCGTCCACGCCGAGTATCTTTTCAATCGCGCATTTAAGGGTGTCCGCCGAGTCGGCGCTCTTTGCCGAAAGCTCGACCGTTTCGGGGATATATTCCCCGATTGTCCGTGTGTCAAGCTCCTGCATCAGGTCGGTCTTGTTTATGACCGCGACCGCACGGCGCGAACGGCACGCCCGGAGAAGCTCCTCGTCCTCCTCGGAGAGCGGACGCGAAATGTCAAACACCGCAATTATCAGGTCGGCGTTTTCAAGGCGTTTCTTTGCTGCCGAAACGCCGATTTTTTCGACCTCGTCGCTTGTTTCGTGTATCCCGGCGGTGTCGGCAAGTCGGAGAACGACATCGCCGAGCCGGACGGTTTCTTCAACAACATCGCGCGTTGTACCCGCAACGGAGGTGACTATCGAGCGGTCGTAGCCCGTCAAGAGATTCATAAGTGTTGATTTGCCGACATTCGGTTTACCGCAGATGACCGTCCGCACACCCTCGGTAACCGCCTTGCCGCTGTCGCAGCGGTCGATAAGGCGGCTCAGCTGCGCTTCGGCTGCCGACAGAGTTTCGCCGAGCGTTTTTCCCTCAACAGCCGGGACATCGTCCTCGGGGTAGTCCGCCCATGCGGCTAAGGACGCGGCGGCGGAGAGAAGCAAGCCTGAAATTTCTTCCGTTTTGCGGCTTACAGCGCCTTCGAGCGTGTTCCGGGATGCGTTTAGCGCGGCTGTCCCCTGTGCGGAGATGAGCGCCATGACGCTCTCCGCCTGTGCAAGATCCATCTTGCCGTTGAGAAACGCGCGCCTTGTAAATTCGCCGGGGGAGGCAGGCACCGCGCCCGCTGAGAGAACCGCGCGGAGAACCTTCTGCATGATAAACAGCCCGCCGTGACAGCTCAGCTCCACCGTGTCCTCGCCCGTGTAGCTGTGCGGCGCACGGTAGACAATGCAGACGCATTCGTCAATGTCGCCCGAGTCGTCAAACACCGTCCCGAACGCAGCAGTGTAGCCCTTCATGCCGGACAGCTTTCTGCCCGAAACCGAACGAAAGCACCTGTCGGCTATCAAAAATGCGCCGTCGCCCGAAACACGGACTATTCCTATGCCGCCGGCGGCATTGGGTGTGGATATTGCGGCAATGACAGACATTGTTATTCCCCCGTAAAAGACCGAATTTTTTCTATATTACATTGTACCACATATTTTGCCGTTGTCAAACTTCGGCGAAAAAACAGAGGATTCGAAAAAGAGAGCCTGTATATAGAACAGCCATATACATTGTTATGCTGCAAAAAGAAACGATTTGTAGGGGCGTGACCCCGGTTCGTCACAAACTCCGCTTCGTTGCCGGCTGCGTACATCGCCGCTTACTCATTCCGTTGTTCCTCACCATCCGTAAAAAGTCGGCAGCAAGGCGGAGCGTCGCGAGTGTGTTTTTCCCGCAAAAAAATCGTCAGCAAAGAT
>JAEDGF010000039.1 GCA_016297645.1 Clostridiaceae bacterium | reverse complement strand
TGTCCGGTATGCCTGCTCGGAGTTGTTCTTTCGAGCCGTTTGTCCCGTGTCCTGCCGCCGAGCGGTGCGCCGTCACTTTTCCGCTTTACCGCCACACCGTACATCGCTTCTCCGGCGTACCGCCGTAAAGCTGCAAGTGCGTTTTATCTCATGTTAAGTCCCTTTTGTTTGAGGTAGGTCTTTGCCGCGTGTTTTTTGCGGGTAAGCCCGAAAAGATACTGGAACAGTCCTCTCGGCGCTTTTGAAACGGATAATTCCGAAAGCGTGCGGGGATCGAGCGGAACCTGATTTTTTACCGATATCTGTATGCCTTTTGCTCTCGCTCTCGCCTCGGTGAAGAAGGTTTTGTCCGGGAAGAAATAAATGTTGGGCATTTTCAAAAATTCCTCGGGAATGAAAATCCGGGTGCTTTCCTTCATGAATAGCTCGAAAAACGGGAAGCGCGAAACATACAGCGTTTTCATTAGGTACTGTGTTTCTCTGTCCGGCGTAAAATCGGCTATAAGGCTGAACATCGGCAGCTTTACCGCGTCCTCGATCGTCATGTACATGGCAGGGAAGCGCAGGTCCGCAAATTCCTCGGCTATCTTCTTTTTTCTGTCCTCTGTCATTTTGTCGGAGAGGGATTCGAGGAACGCTTTTATTTCGCCGAGCTCATCGTTGTCAAGATACCAGAAATATCTGTAAAAGCGGTCGGTGACAAGCCCGAACAGGACAAAAAGCATTTCCTGATACGCGTATTCGTCACCGTCGAATGCGCCGGTCGTTTCCTTTGTTATCTCCGCAACGGAATCAAGGAGCTTCACAGCGAGTTTTTCGAGAATTTTCAGATTTTCTGCGGTCGGCATTCCGTTTTCGGGGAAGCCGCATCTGTAAATTCCGTTTCGCCTGTCGTATACCGCGCCTGCGCAGCCCGCAACGGACGCGCCGTAGTCGTACAGACACTTTGCGAGGAAGGAGGCGTTGTAGAAAACGGGA
Organism: Clostridiaceae bacterium; assembly: GCA_016297645.1. GTDB lineage: Bacteria > Bacillota > Clostridia > Oscillospirales > Acutalibacteraceae > RUG806. The sequence goes on along the minus strand of JAEDGF010000039.1, from coordinate 16,076 downwards.
ATATCGGGGTAGCCCTCCTCGTAGAGATCGAAAAACTTCTTCTTAAAGACCCGTCCTTCGGTTTCGAGCGAATTCATCAGCGCCCTGTCGAACCTGTCCGCGTCCGGGACTGTTGCGAGCAGGTCGTTCCAATGCTCGTAATACGGCTCGCCCTCGCCCGAAACATAGTAACGGGTGGTTATGATATCGGGCTTGTTTTCCTCTGCCGCCGCGATTATTTTTTCAATGCTCTCGGGGGCAAGGTAGTCGCCCTCGTCGATAAACATCATGTACTCGGTTTTTGCGTTCACTGCTGCAAGATTTCTGCAAAACGGAATGCTCCCGCCGTCGGCTTCGACTACGGAAAAACCGACATACTCGTCCGCGTATTTTTTTGCCGCTTCGTTGATTTCCGCCGGTGTTCCCGCGCAGACTATTATGACATCAAAGTCCTCGGTAGACTGCGCCACAAGGCTTTCGAGCGTGTATATAAGCTCCTCGGCGTCGTTTCGTGCCGTGACGGCTGCTGTTATCAGATTCAATCGTTTTTCCTCCCCGTACCGGACTGTGTGCCGGCTTTACCGAAATGCTCGCGTACGATCTGTTCGCCGCGCTTCAAGTCGTCCTTGTATGTGATTTTAATGTTGAAATCCTCGCCCCGGACGATATAGACAGGCTTTCCGGCTTCGATAAACACCGAAGCGCCGTCCGTCATGGACAGGAATTTTTCTTTCGGTGTATTGCTTATAAGCTCGTAGAGCGTTTTTGCGTCAAACGACTGCGGAGTCTGCGCGTTGAAAAGTTCGCTTCTTTTCGGTGCGCCGTCGAGAAAAACGCCGTCGGAGCTGTGTAAGACCGTGTCTACCGCCTTTACGCAGGTGTTGCACGCGCCGTATTTGCGGCAGGCTTCGATGTTGTCTTTTATAATTCGCTGTGTTATGAACGGGCGCACCGCGTCGTGCGTCAAAAGTGCGCAGCCGTCAAGAAGTTCGTTTTCTCTCAGGTATTCGAGTATTTTTAAGAGCGTTTCGCTGCGTGTTTCGCCGCCCGTTATCACCCTCAGGCGCGTGTCGTTCGGAAAATATTTTTGCAGGAGCGACTCGGTGTATTCCTTAAAGTCCGCGCCGGACGCGACTATGCACAGCGATATTTCGCCGCAATCGAGAAATGCCTTTGCCGAGCGGATAAGCACCGGCATACCGTCTATTTCAAGAAATTGCTTCGGAAGGTCGGAGCCGAAGCGTGTGCCTTTTCCGGCTGAAAGAATTGCTGCCGCGTTTATCATGCTTATATCACTCCGATGTGAGTATTTTGAGGTTGGTCAGTTTTTTTATAAAATTATCGAGGTCCTTTTGAGCCGTTTCGGGCGGCACATCGAATTCCTCGGTGAGCTTATTGACAAGCTCGTTTTCCGGCTAACTGCCCTATTATGCTCCACAGCGCGTCCGACGACTCGCGGCGTTGTTCGAGATATGTAAAATTCCCGGCAAGCCGTCTTGCGCCGAGCGCTTTATCTCGCAGCCGCCCGTAAAAACAAGGCGCTGCCCGGCAGAATTGACAACGAGCTTATTTAACATAGGTCGTGAACACCGTTCTGTGCAGCGACGGATCAAAGCCGGAAACGGAGAGCTGCTTCGTTTCGCCCTGCTTCATTTCGCCCGTTTTTATCCTGTATGTTATTCCGCCGAAGTATTCGCCGTCTGCGTACTCCTTGTAGTATATGTAGCCGTCCTTTATGTCATCATCCGACACATTGGTGATATTTATAACGCCCTTGAAGCCGTCGACCTTGAAAATATTCTCGTTGAGTGACGGCTTTTCGGAGAAATATGCCGCCGCAGTCACCTTTATGCCCTTGGCTGTAAAGCCGGAGCTGACCGATTTGCCGTTCTTTTCAAGCACCTTCACGGCACTTTCGGAAAAGAGAGTGGTCGCGGAAAAATTGTAGACCGTGCCGTTGTCGTCCGTCACCTCGAATTCGATAAGGCGGATGTCCTGTGTCCCCTTGTTAACGAGCGTTACGGCGAGGACATTTTTTACCTCCTGCACCGTGCCGTTCTCGGTAAAACGCCCGGAGTATTCGCTGACATCGACTACATCAACGGTGTTCTGTAAAAGCGACACGAGCGGGCGGCGGTCGTCGGACGAAGTGCCGGTGACTGTTCCGTCTGTCGGGCTTTCGGTGCTTTGAGATGTTCCGCTTCCGGTCGTTCCGGTATGAGCGGAAGCGCTTTCGTCTGTGTTATGCGTGTTTTTATCGCCGGAAGCATTCGTCCCGGCTGCCGTGGTGTCGTTTTTTCCCGCTTTGGTCCCGTCCTCGGACTGCCCGGTGATGTTCTGACCCGAAGCCGTGCTGCCGTCGGTCGGTGTGGTGTTTCCCGGTGTTTTCCCGGCGGAGCAGGCGGCGAATATAAGGCAGAGCGAAACGGCTGCCGCCGATAAAATTATCTTTTTCATATAAAAAACTCCAAGTTATTTGAAATTATGCCGACAGGGCTGACACGGGTTCGGCTCCCGCCGGTTTCGGTTTCGCATTATTTTTATTATACAGTATACAGTATACATTTTTTGCGTGCGGAAAACAATAGTAAATTTCAACCGAACGCCAAGGTGTAAATCGTAATTTCGAAATGCCTCTTGTTTTTTGATGTGCGCCTGTTTTTTCGAGCTTAAATTTCACTATTCTTTCACTATAATTTCACTATCTTTTCACTATTTTTCCCTGTCGTGCAAAAAAAAGAACCGCAGTACGGGGCTGCGGTTCTTGCGGGTAGAAAAATACTGTTTTTCGGCGGTGCGTTATCTGAGAGCAAACGCCTGCTTTACGCTCGGCTGTGCGAGCAGCTGCGCCATTACCTCGTCTGCATCAACATTTTTGCCGAGCATAACATTGAGGTGAATGGTGAGGAGCGAGTTCTCCTCGGCTGTTTCAACGGAGGAGTCCGCAATATGTACATCGTGTTCTTCAAAGAACTTCTTCATTTTATTTACCGCGTTCGGTTCGTTCTCTATCTGGATAAAGCACGGAATCATTGTGTCGTTCACAAGAACCTTGTCGAAGCCGATGAGGAATTTGTGAAATACTATCTGAACAAGCAGCAAAAGCGCAACGGATGCGATACCGACCGTGTACATTCCCGCGCCTATTGCCATGCCGATCGCAGCCGTGACGAGAATTCCGGCGGCGGTGGTAAGTCCTTTTATGTTGACTCCCTTTACAAAAATCATGCCCGCTCCCAGGAATGAGAAGCCGGTGATGATCGACGCTGCCACACGCGACACATCGACCTTTACGGCCTCGTTTATGAGCGCATCGTAAAAGCCGTATTTCGATACGATTATCTGTATCGCCGCGCCAACGGCAACTATGATGTGCGTACGGAAGCCCGCATCCTTCTGCCGGAGCGTTCGTTCAACGCCTATGATTCCGCCGCATATACCGGCAAGAATTATTCTGAGAACATAAATTATCTCGGGGTGCATGGAGAAAAATTCGTTTATCTGGCTCATGTTGCCTGTCCTTTCTGCTTTATTTTGTGCCTGCAAGGTTGCGGCTCCGGTAAGTGTGTCCGTCATTAAAACGGAGAAACGGCGCGGGACTGCCGCAAAAGCAAAAACGCCCGACAAAAGAAGGGGAAAACCCCAGGCGCATTCTGTATCTCTATATTTTATTCTGTTTTTCGGTAAAGTGCAATAGTTTTCGGGATATTTTTAGAAATTTTAACGGAGAAATGTGCTGCGCCGTCAGTCAGCTTTTGCTTTTTTGCGCTGCGGCGCTTTTGCGATGCCTTTTTCGGATTTGTCAGTAATTCGGATTTATCCACCCGTTCGAAACCATGTAAACGGCAAGCGAAACGACCGAGTTGAAGCCTGTTTTTCCGAGCATATTCTGAATGTGCCTTTTCCCGGGGGCGCCATACTCTCGTGCCGCAATCTCTCCGACAGATCGTCCACAAGCTCCGATACAGTCTTTTTTGACGGCAGTGCGCCGGAGTTCATGTATCTCTGAAAAATAGTTATTCGCTGCCCGAGAATGTCGTGCCTTCGCCCTCTTGCGGCAACTGTTTCGCGGTCGCGGCACACGCCCTCGATGTTTTTAAGAAGCTCCGTCAACTCGCGGCTGTGCTCTTTTCTTCGCCTTTTTTTCGGCGTTATATTCGGTTGTGCCGCAATAGTCTGACAGCGCACCGACCGTGCCGGAAATCGCGGCGTTCCCGGCGTTTACCGGTTGCGCTGCACTTTTTCCTGCGGTTGCGCAGGTTGCGCCTGCTTTTTGCGAGTCCGAACCGGCTGTGAAAAGAGGCAGCGCCGAAAAAAGCAAAAGAACGGCTGCCGCAAGGGATATAACCTGTATCGCAACCGTTCTTTTGTTTTTAAAAATTTCAAAACCTCATTATTCGGTGACATTAAGACATTCCCGGTTCGTACCGTAGAAAATGCCGTCGCGCCCCGAAATGTATTTCAGAAATTCCTCGAAGGCGTCCCATGACTTGTCAATGTCAAACTCGTAGCTGTGTCCCCATATATAAAACAGCATGGGACTGCTGCCGGAGTAGGACAAAAATCTGTCCGCAAGGTCGTAAAGGCGGGGAATGTCCCTGTGGTAAGCCGTAGGCAGAAGTGTGAACAGCTCTTCACCTCTCGCGATATCAAAGCCTCCGGAGGAGCGCGTTGTACGGGCGTATTTGAGTCCGGTGCGTTTTCTGATGATATCCGCAGTGCGGCAGTCAAAATTAATAACTCCGCCGCCGGGATATGCAAAGCCCGTGACCTCGTACCCGGCAAGCTCCGAAAGGCGGAGTCTGTCCTCCTCTGTTTGGCGGACGATCTCCTCATCGTCCGCAATACGCGGAAGAAACGGATGTGTAAGCGTGTGCGACGCGACCTCATGCCCGGCGTAGATACTTCTTACATCCTCTTTCAGAACCTTGTCGTGCCTGACCGTGACTGTTTCGCCCGTAATGCTTTCACGCACCAGCTCTCCCTTTTCGCCGAGGCGAGCGGAATTGAGATTGAAGGTGCATTTTAGTCCGTATTTGTTAAAAAGCTCTATAAGACGGATATCCTGCGTGACACCGTCATCATAACTAAATGTGACAGCTTTGAAGTTCTTTTGCGTTTTCGGATTCATCTTTCTTTTTCCTCCCCTCGCACACATCAATTATCTCGCGTGTTCTGCCGGGGCAGTCGGTTATGATGCCGTCAACGCCGCAGGAAACGAGATAGCGCACTGCCGAAGGCTCGTTCACCGTCCATACATTTACCTTGAAGCCGAGCTTATGCGCGAGCTTCACGAAGGACGGAGTTACGAATATGTACGCGGGGTGGAGGATATCGGCTTTTATTGCCTTTGCGATGAAGAACGGCACTGCCACGAAACGGCACACGAACGGGTCGTTTGTGGGGTAGAGAAACGCCGTTTTGCACATCGGCTCCTCCGCCTTTACGGCTTTGAGTATGCGCGGGTCGAAGCTGGAAATAATAACCCTGTCGAGTACGCCCTTTTCTTTGGCAGCGTCGAGCGTACGGCGGACTATTTCAGTGCTTCTGTCCTTTTGGCTTTTAAGCTCTATGTTGATTATTTCCGCGTCGGTATCTTTGACGAGATCGAGGAATTCATCGAGCGTCGGCAGCGGCGTATTTGCAAAATCGTTGCCGAAATACGAGCCGAAGTCGAATTTTTTGAGCTCCCCGAGCGTATACGAGGTTATATTGCCGACACCGTTGGAGGTGGCGTCTATCGTATAGTTGTGGCAGATCACCAGTTTTTTGTCTTTCGTGAGATGCACATCGGTTTCAAAGCCGTCCGTTCCCTCCGCTATCGCCTGGCGAAAGGCAGGCAGCGTGTTCTGCGGAGCTTTTTTGTTTGAGCCTCTGTGCGCAATTACCTTTACTCCCATATAACTAACTCCTCTTGTGCTTGTTTGCTTTTTGTGTGCTGTGCCGCGCCTGCGCTTTACTTTGCGGCGGCAACTATTTCCTCGGCGTTGAGAGTGACATTGCCGTTCTTCTTCGCGTTGCCGCTGTCGTTTGCCGCGTAATCCGCAAAGAAGGTGTCGGCGTGAGCTTTTATGGCGTCAACGCTTGCCTCCGGCGTGAAGCGTGCGCAGGAATAAACATCATGCTCCTTGCCGTCGGAGCCTTTGTATGTAAGCGCCATGAAGTGGTACTCGTCCGTTTCGTTTCTTATCTGCTTTATGCAGTAAACGGCGGTAACGGTCGCGCCCTTGCCCTTGTCGGTCTGCAAGAATGCCTTTACATACTGTACGGCGGCTTTCTTGGCGTTGTCCGCGTAGGCTTGGAGCTTCTGCCCCGCTGCGTCGAGCTTATCGAAGTCCTTTATTGTTTCCTGCTGGTATTTTTTGAGGTCCTTGTAACGCTCTTTTATGTCGCTGATCTTCGAGAGATTTTCGCTTACCTTGAAGCTCTCGTCCGAGAAAGAAACGGTGGATGCCTTGACTATCGCCGCAATATCGTCATTGACGGATTTTACGGTGTTGTATTCCTCCTCTGCCTTGGTGAGCTTTTTGTAGTTGCCGACCTGTTCCTTTTCGTCGCTGTTCAGCTTTGCAAACGCTTCCTTTGCCGTCTGTATCGCGTCGGCGCTGTTGAGGTCGACATCACCTATCTTGTTTATGGCGTCCTCGGCGGCTTTTACCGCCTCGTTTTTGCCGCAACCCGCAAATGCAAAAATGCACAGTGAGAGAACAGCCGCAGCTAGAATGAGCGCCGTGTTTTTCAATGTTTTTTTCATAATTCGTATTACCTCCGAATCGTATCGGGCGAAGCAGCCGGGGATACAAACGCCCCCTCTGTCGCCTGTAAAAAGCATTGTAGCACACATTATGTTTTTTTTCCATAGATGTTACAACATTTTTATTATTTTTTTTCGTTTCCCTGTTTGGCGATTGACAAACAGCCGTCCGCACAATAAAATAATAACAGGTTATCCGACACTCACGGCGGAAAAAAATGGTTTCACGGCGGTAAAAAGTACAATGGATGTCAGAAATTTGAGGACCTTTATGAAGGTCGCTGAACTGAATAATTTCACAAAGGCTGCGGCGGAGCTGGGCTATTCACAGTCGGCTGTCACGGTGCAGATGCAGCAGCTCGAAACGGAGCTGGGGCTTCCGCTTTTCGACAGAATAGGCAAAAACATAAAGCTCACCCAGTACGGTGCGAATTTCATCGAATACGCCGGTAAGGTCATAGAGGCAATGGAGCGTGCGGAAAACTTTGCAAACGACCTGAGCGACCTCAAAGGAACTATCCGCTTCGGAATAGTCGATTCGATACTCTACGCCTGTTTTCTCGATATCTTTCCCGAGTTTACGCGCCGCTACCCGAACATAAGCCTTAAAGTTTATGTCGGCTCAGCGCGCGAGATTGAAGCGAAAATAAGGGCGAACGAGCTTGATTTGTGTTATCTGCTCGACTACAAGGTCCCCCGTAAGGAGTGGGTCCGCGTGAGGGAGGAGATCGAGCCTATTATTTTCGTCTGCGCCCCCAACCACCCCTTGGCGAAGAAAAAGGAAGTTCATTTCGACGAGATAATAAAGCAGAAGCTCGTTCTCATGCCGCAGGGCGAGGGATATCGCTATCTTTTCGACGACGAGCTTGCAAAGCGCAATCTGTATGCGACTCCGGCTATCGAGATAGCGAGTACGGAGGCGGTATTGAGCCTTGTCCAGCGCTCCGATTATGTGGCGATGCTCCCGGTTTTTGTCGCACGCGAATACATCAGAAACAATAAGCTCAGTCTTATAAAGGCGGAGGACTGCGATATGCAGCAGTGGAGCCAGCTCGCGTACCTTAAAGGCAAGGCAATGACGCCGCAGCTCGAGCTGTTCATAAACACTCTTCACGAGCTGCTGCCGCCTAAGCAGACCGAGCCGAGCAAGCTCTGACGGGAAATGTCGTTTTCGAATTTGCAGGTGAATTGTTCGAAATATGACCGTTATTTTTTCCGCAGATTCCGCCGCGATTTCGGCAGGGATATCTGCGGACTTTTTTTGTTTTTTGAGGGATGCTGCCGCTCTTTCATGCTTGATAACCGCTCTTTACGGGCGTATAATCGTGATAGTTTCCGGACACGGTGTCGGTTTTAACACGCCGCGTTATGATAATCACCGAAGGGATTGAAAATTGTGGCAGAAAAGAAGGACGACAGACGGGCGGCTTACAGCAAAAAAATGATACGCGAGAGTCTTTACGAGCTTATGAAAACAAAGCCGCTCAACAAGATCACCGTCAAAGAAATATGCGATTGCGCCGATGTCAACCGCTCCACTTTTTACGCCTACTATATGGACATCTACGACCTGCATCAGAAGATAACCAAGGAGTTCTTCGAGAAGCAGCGCGAGATAATAAACTTCGCCGTGGGCGTGCTTGCCCGGCAGGAAGATATAACGAACATGACGATAGCCGACTTTTACGAGATCTGCTATTACTACCTGAAAACCGTAAAGGCGAATAAGGAAATGTACAAGTTTATCTTCAATCAAAACAGCACAAATTCAATTCATTTGAGCTTCGGCAAAGTGTTTTTCAACACGATTCTTAACGAGATACCCAACAAACTCCCGGAGGAGATGAAGCCCGTATTCCGTCGCTCCTTCACATTTATAAGCGGAGGAACGACAGCAATTATAATGAACTGGCTCAAAGGCGAATGCGCGGAGGACACCTCGCGGCTCGCAAAGTACCTCGCATACTACTTCAACGGCGTTTTCAACGGTCAGAAGTTTACGATAAAAGACTGAGCGCTGTCGGAAATCCGAAAGGCTCGATTCGAAAAAACGGCTGCTGCTTTTAAGTGCGGACAAAACGGCAAAAATGCGATGAGAAAAAAGTCCGCCAAAAAAACAGCTGCCGCATTCAGCGCAAAAAGCACGGCACCTAAAAGATGCCGTGCGCAAAAATTTGAAATTATATCGTATCCGTTTCCGGCTTTACCGGGACGGATATTTTTGTTGCGAATTTTGAAGTGTCGCCGGTAAGTCCGTAGTCTATCAGCGTTATTTCGCGTGAAAATCCCGCAGGCGACAAGCCGTTTTGCTTCATGAATTCCCGCAGCTTTTTATAGTACGGCGGCGCTTCCGTGTGGCTTCCCGAAAAGCGTATCGAAACGCAGTCGAGTGAGGGGAACGAAACAGTGCTTCCCGTAAATTCGTCGCCCTCATCGAGCATTAAAAAGACGCAGTCGTATTCGCCGAATTCGCCTTTTTTCAGCTTTTCGGCGGATATTCCGACCCCCACCTTGCCGAGAAACACGGCAGTGTTGTGAACCGAGCCTTCAAGCTCCCTTATCGGCTCTTCGAGATCGAGTCCGCTGTGAAGCGTTATCGGACGCATCAGGACCGCCATTGTGCAGGGCGCAAGAACGGAGCGTGTCACTTCGTTAAAGCCGCCCGAGAGCGCGTCGTCGAGGTCGGCAAGCCGCCTGTCGATATTAGCTTTTATCTTTTCAAGCTCGGCTTGCTTTTTTACGGTTATCTCCCGTTGATGCAGGAGCATTTCGCGCATTACGGAAACATCGCGGTTTTTAAGGAATACACCTATCTCGTCGAGCGTCATGCCGAGTGTGCGCAGATAACGCACCGTGTTGAACGGCTCGAACTGCCTTACGGAGTAGTATCTGTACCCCGTTTCGGGGTCTGTTTTTTCGGGTAAAATAAGACCGATTCTCTCGTAATGCCGGATAATGCCCGTACTGAGCGAAAAAAGTTTTGCAATTTCTCCTATTGTAAAAAGACCGTCGCGATTCATTCTTTTTCAGCCTCCGCATGTATTGTTCTATGCTGCGCTTTTTTGCTTTTCGCGCGTATGGCGGCAAACGCCGCAACGCATATGACAACGGAGATAAGACTGCCTGCCGCAGTGGCAAGCCCCATCGGGAAAAGCGTGTCCGGGAACCTTACGGACATAAGGTAAACCCCGGGAATACGCACGAAGGCGATAGCCGCTATGTTGTGTATGAACGAGATATACGACCTGCCCGAAGCACAGAACCAGCCGCTGAAGCTGAAATGTATTCCGGCAAAGATACAGTCCCAGATATACCCTTTGAGGTATTCCGCCCCCGCAGATTCGACAGCCGTGTCTTTTTGGAAAAGCGAAACGGCTTCAAACGCAAAAAATTGCATAAATACCGAAACGGCGATACCGAACACCGCCGCCGTCAGCACGGCGTAGCCGAGCGTTTTGTCCGCTCTTTCGGGCTTGCCGGCGCCGATGTTCTGCGCACCGAGCGCCGAAACGGCACTGAGCAGCGACGAGGGTACCAGAAATACGAAGCCGATTATCTTTTCAACGATTCCAACGGCTGCCGCGTCCGTCAGGCCGCGCTTGTTCGCGATGATCGTTATGACGATAAATGCCACCTGAATAAGTCCGTCCTGCGCGGCTATCGGAATGCCCGTTTTGAGTATCTCGCGCATAATTGCGCTTTGCGGACGAAGATGGCTGCGTGCGGGAATCGCCTCTCTGTGTCTGCGCTTTATCGACACGAACGCGAGGATAACGCTCAGAGCCTGCGAAATGACCGTGCCGAGCGCCGCACCGGCAGCGCCCATGCGAAACGCGCCCATAAACAAAAAGTCGAGTGCGATGTTTGCCGCGCACGCCGCTGCAATGAAGTACATGGGCGTTTTACTGTCGCCGAGTCCCCTGAACACGGAGCTTATGATGTTGTACGCCACTATGAAGGGAATCCCGATAAAGCAGATGATGAGATATTTTTTTGTTCCCTCGACCGCTTCGTCGGGCGTTGATATGACCCTGACTATCGTGTTTGTGCACAGCAGGAGAACACAAGCTCCGGCAACGCTCAGAACCGTAAACAGCGTCACCGTGTTGCCGACTGCTTTTTTTGCTTTCTCGGAATTGCCTGCGCCCGTTGCCTGCCCGATGCTTACCGTAACGCCCATTGCAAGCCCTACCGTCATAACGGTGAGCATATGCATTACCTGCGAGCCTATCGAAACCGCCGTGGTCCCGTCCGCACTCTCGAATCGACCTATTACAAAAAGATCCGCCATGCCGTAAAGCGTCTGCAAAAAGTAGGAGAGAAGAAATGGCAGCGAGAATCTTATCATGGTTTTCAGTACGCTTCCGTGTGTGAGATCGTTGTTCATATTATCCGCCTCCGAGTCGCTTTTTTCTGTCGATAAAAGAATAAACCTTACAACTGTTGTAATGTCAAGGCTAATTTTATATTTTCTAAAATCTTGAACACATTGTGGCTGTTTTGTCAAAAAACTTTTTTGTGCAACCGTACAAATTTTACATATGTTTTTTCAGCAAAAAAACAAAAAAATTTCAAAACCCAACCGTGACAATGAGTAAATTGAAACGCAGCGCGTCTAATATATTGTCAAAAAAGAGTGTTAGTATACACACTTTGCGACAACCCGGGCGGAAGTGTCATATCTGCTGTTTTCAGTTTAAATTTGTGCAAAATTACGATAGCCGGAAGTTGCGGATATACTCTTTTTTTCGACAGGGACTTGAAAAATTATCCGCCGGAGATTCTAATTATAATGATTTATTTTTCTTTTAGGTGAATCTGACGGTAATTTATAAAGCCGTACATGACGGCAACGGCAAAATTACCGTAGACGACGCGAGAGCGGCGCTGAGAATATCCGTTAAGCTCGATCCGGTCAAGTACAGTAATATCAAGTGCAGTAATAAATATTGAACAATTGCATATTGCTTTAAACAAAAAAATATTGTAGAATGTAATTGCAAGGGCGGCGTGTCGCAGTATGCTGCCGCCCGATTTTTAACAGCCGTCTTTTTTTTCTCCCGGCGACAGGCGGCACACCACATTTCTATTAAGAAGGAGAGATACAAATGGGTCTTTTAAGAGCCGGCGTAGGCGCGCTCGGCGGCGTTCTTGCCGATTCGTGGCGAGAGTATTTTTATTGTGAGAGCATTGATAAGAACATTCTTGTCGCAAAGGGTGCGAAAAGAGTGTCGGGCAGAAGCTCAAACACGAGAGCTACCGATAATATAATTTCAAACGGTTCGATAATTGCAGTCGCAGACGGACAGTGCATGATGATAGTCGAACAAGGCAAGGTCGTGGAACTTTGCAACGAGCCGGGCGAGTTCGTTTATGATTCGTCCACCGAGCCTACTATCATGTACGGCGGCTTCAACGGCGAAAACATCAAAAAGTGCTTTGCCACTCTCGGCAAGCGTTTCACCTTCGGCGGCGAAGCGCCCAAGGATCAGCGAGTGTACTACTTCAATACCAAAGAGATAATGGGAAATAAGTACGGCACTCAGAATCCCATTCCGTTCAGAGTTGTTGATACAAATATCGGACTCGATATGGATATAGGCATCCGCTGCAACGGCGAATATTCCTATAAAATCATAAATCCGCTTTTGTTCTATACCAATGTCTGCGGAAATGTCGCGGATACATATTCCCGTACGGAAATAGACAGCCAGCTCAAAATGGAGCTGCTCAACGCCTTGCAGCCCGCTTTCGGAAAGATAAGCGAGCTGGGAGTCCGCTATTCCGCACTTATGAACCACACCAACGAGATTGCCGATTCTCTTAACGAGATACTCTCGGCAAAGTGGGCGGAGCTTCGCGGAATCAAAGTCGCTTCGTTTGCTGTCGGTTCAATGACGGCTGACGAGGATGATGTAAAGACCCTCAAAGAGATGCAGCGCGCAGGCGCACTCAGGGATCCCCGTTTGGGCGCGGGACTCATGACGGGCGCTACCGCCTCCGCAATGCAGGACGCGGCGAAAAACCCCAACGGCTCCATGATGGGCTTTATGGGCATGGGCTTTGCTCAGAACGCCGGAGCGGGCGCGGCGGCTAACCTCTATCAGCAGGGACAGCAGCAGTACGGCACATATCAGCCCCAGTACGGCGCAGGACAGGGCTATGGCGCTCCTCAGGGCTATGGCGCTCCTCAGGGCAGCGCTCCTCAGGGCGGCGCTCCTCAGGCTGCCGCACCTTCGAACGCGTGGAAGTGCGAGTGCGGAGCCGAAAACACCGGCAAGTTCTGCATGAACTGCGGCAAGCCTCAGCCGGCTCCCGTACAGAATAACGGTTGGGCATGTTCCTGCGGTGCGGCAAACACCGGCAAGTTCTGCACGAACTGCGGCAAGCCTCAGCCGACGGCTGCAAGAACCTTCAAATGCAACAAGTGCGGCTGGGTCCCCGAAGATCCGGCAAATCCCCCTAAGTTCTGTCCGAACTGCGGAGATGTTTTCGATGAAAACGACGCGCGGTAAAGTAAACTGACGCGGCAAAGCGCAGTGCGTGAAAAGGAAATCTTTACGCATTGCGCTTTTTTCAAAATAAAAACAGTAAGAGGTAAGCTATGGCAAGTGTTCTTGAATATAAGTGTCCCAATTGCGGCGGACACATCAAATACGATGCGGCGACTCAGAGCTTTAAGTGTGAATTCTGCGATTCGGTATTCACGCAGGCGCAGCTCACTCAACAGACCGAGCAGGCGAAAAACAAAGCAGCGGTAGACGAAAAGCCCGAGGTGACGGCAGACGAAGCAGCCGCAATGGGCGTTGACAGCATAAACACCGAGGGCAGCAGCTTTTCGGACGAAAAACGCGAAACGCTCGGCGAAATGAGCGTTTATTCGTGTCAGTCGTGCGGTGCACAGATAACCACCGATGTAAATACGGTCGCGAGCAAATGTCCGTACTGCGATTCTCCGATAATCATGACGGGAAAGGTGTCGGGTCTTGATAAGCCCAACTGCATAATCCCGTTTAAGCTCGATTCAAAGGCTGCCGGCGATGCGCTCAAAGCCTTCGCGAAGGGCAAGATATTCCTTCCCTCAAAGTTCTTGAACGACCACAAAATAAGCGAGATAAAGGGTGTGTATGTCCCGTTCTGGCTCTACGAGGCGGATGTTGACGCAAACATATCGTACGAGGCTACCCGTGTTCGCACTTGGAGTGACGACGACTACGACTACACCGAAACGAGCTACTACGATGTTCAGCGCGGCGGCGATATCGGTTATGCGGATGTCCCCGTTGATGCGTCCTCGTCAATGCCCGACGATTACATGGACGGTATCGAGCCTTTCGATTACAGCGAAATGAAGGACTTCGACCCGGCGTTTTTCGCAGGCTTTATCGCCGATAAATACGATGTTGACGCGAACGCTGCGTTTCCGAGAGCCGAAAAGCGCATTCAAAATTCAACGGAGGACGCTTTCCGTCAGACCGTTACCGGTTACGATACCGTTTCGGTCCGAAATTCCTCCATCAATATGAAAAACCGCAAGAGCAAATATTCCATGTTCCCCGTCTGGCTTCTGAACACCACCTACGGCGGCAAAAAATATTTGTATGCCGTCAACGGACAGACCGGACGCGTTTCGGGTACTCTGCCGGTCGACAAAAAGAAAGTTGCTCTCATGTTCGGCGGAATTGCGGCAGCCATAACGGCGATAGCCCAGTTCTTCATATTTATGTAAGGAGGAGACAGCCATGAAAAAGATTATATCGGTGCTTGCGGCAATTCTCCTTGTTCTTACGATGAGTACGGGCGTGCTTGCAGCCCCTGCCGCTGACGAAACCACCGCGCCCTTTGCCGAATATGCGGCAAACGAGGGCGAACCCGTCCCGCTGCTCGGTGCGGAAAACGAAACGGGCGACTCCGTCGATACGGACAGTTCCGAAGGAACGGACGAGGGCAGTCTGATTGATTTTACGATAGAAAACTATGTTGTCGACGATGCAAACCTGTTCACGGACACGGAAAGAGAAACCATGTTCGGGGCAATCAAGGCTATCCGCGAGAACCATAAGTTTGATATCGTGATTCACACCACAAGCTCCATGAACGGCAAAGGGCCGCAGGATTATTCCGAGAATTTCTTCAATACATACGAATACGGTTACGGTGAGGATCGTGACGGACTTATCGTAATGCTGTGCATTACCGACTCGGGCAGCAGAGATATATACATCGCAGCCCACGGCGCAGTCGGAAAAAGAGTTTTCGATTCAGGCTATACACTCGATTTTGACAACGGCCCCGTTTTCGGCAAAATGCTTCCGCTTTTGAGAAACGGAGAGTATTACGAAGCCGAGATGGATTTCCTCGAAATCGCCGATGACCTGCTCACATTAAACGAAAACCGCGGCAGCTCCGACGACTACGATTACGACGGCGACTCGGAGCGTTCCACCAAGGATATTTTCCTCTCGGAGGTAATAGCCGTTGCGGCGGCGTGTGTTATCGCGCTTGTAATTGTGCTGATGCTTAAACGCACGATGAAAACGAACCGCATTCAGCGCTCAGCCGAGAATTACGAAAAGCCCGGCAGTATGCGCGTTACCTATTCCGACGAGCGGTTTATAAGAACGGATGTTTCCCGTTCCGCAAAGCCGAAGGATAACGATAAAGGCGGTTCCGATTCCTCCGACGGCGACTTCTCGGGTGGCGGCGGCAGCTTCTGAGCCGTCCGTCAGAAACAGCGAATGAAACAAAGAATGATTCAGCCCGGAGAAATCCCGTGTTGAAAAGCTCTGCACTGTGTATCTCGCCGAGATATGCGGTGCAGTTGTGTTCACAAACAAGAAATTCGAATTGTGTCGGGATTTTGTCATAAATGTTGTTACTATTTGAATTTTAAATAACTTTACATTTTGAGGTTGTTTTTTCTTTGACTGTATGCTATTATGATATCGCATGAAAATGCAGAATTGTCTATGGAGGTGAAACAAATGAACACTTACGCATTTAATAACCCTGATGCTAACGGTATCCTTGAAATCATCCGTCAGTTCTTCCAGGCTATTCAGGCTATTCTCGAAGCTCTCGGTATTATTAAAAAGCCCGAAGGCGGCGAAGAAGGCGGCGAAGCCGACAACAAATAAGTTGTAAAAATTAAAATATAGCATGCTAAAAAATAACGGCGTTAAGCCGTTATTTTTTTTTTCGGGGATGGAAAAAATGCCCAGACCGCAAAAAACAGACAAGAAAAAAAATATGTGCAATCGAATATTTTCGTTTTTTGCTTTGAACCAACCTTAGGCTGACGGGATTCAAACCCATGTCGCCCGTCAGTGCCCCTTTTCGGCAC
>JAEDGF010000123.1 GCA_016297645.1 Clostridiaceae bacterium | reverse complement strand
AGTGCCGAAAAGGGGCACTGACGGGCGACATGGGTTTGAATCCCGTCAGCCTACCTGTTGAACAACAGTTAAAAAATCTGTTCGATTTCGGCAGGTTAGCCGATTTTGTTGTTGAAAGCCGTATTTGTTTATGTTAAAATATATAAAAATACGCATTGAGCTGCTTTTCACGGTCTGATCCGGAGGGCAGCAGACAAAACCGGTTTTGCTTTTTCGTTGCTGTTGTGCGGTTTTCCCTGCTCCGCAGCACTGTCCGGCTTTGCCTGTCGCCGTGTGGCAGCTTCAACGGCAGCAAGGAGCAAAAGACAATGGAGAAATTTCTTCACAAGCTGTTCGGTACGACCCCCGGCAAGGGCGTTCAGCCCAAGGAAGCTATCGCGTATTCCGTGACCGGCTTCGGGCAGAATCTCATCTGCACCATTATAGGCTCGTATCTTACGGTTTTTCTTACCGACGCACTTCTTTTCGGCGGTGAAAACGCAGCAATAGGCGCTGTTTCCGGTACGATGGCAGTTGCTTATCTCATGCTCGGCACGCGTATCTACGACGCGATGAACGACCCGATAATGGGCAGTATCGTTGACAAGACCCGTACAAAATGGGGTAAATGTCGCCCGTATCTTAAATGGATGGCTATTCCTATTGCAGTTGTCACGGTGATGTGCTTCTTCCCGTTCCTTGAAGCGCAGAAAACCTCTACCTTCGTTATAATTTCGGTCGTCTATGTTATTTGGAGCATGGTCTATACGGTCGCGGATGTTCCCTATTGGGGACTTTCCACCTGCCTTACGAACAACACCGAGGTTCGCGGAAACATCCTTACCGTTGCCCGTCTTGTCTGCACGCTCGGCGCGGGACTTGTTACGGTGCTCGTACCCATAATCACCTCTGCCGTCACGGCTAAATACAAAGTAGACGGCGTTGTTCAGAGTCAGTACATATACGAGAACGCAAATACGCTCAAATGGACATACTTTATTTGTGCCGTCGTATGCGTGGTTCTCGCCGTTCCCATGTTCTTCTACGGCTTTAAGAACACAAAGGAGCGTTTTACCTCCACCGATACGCCTCCCACGCTCGGACATAACTTGAAACTTCTGTTTAAGAATAAGCAGCTTCTTCTTATCGTTCTCTCGGGTGTTCTCGGCGGTGCAAGAACCGTGTATACATACACGGGCGGACTCTATTTCGCAAAGTATGTTCTTAAAAACGAGGGCGCATACAGCCTTATCACTCTGCTTGTCGTTCCCGGCGGACTGGTTGCTTCGCTGCTTGTTCCGTGGCTTTCCAAGAGGTTTACCAAGAAATGGACTTATATTATCGTCCATCTGTTCGGCGGCGTTGTCATGGCGGTCATGTATTTCGTCGGCTATGACGCTCCGTGGAAGCTCGTTGTTGCCGCTGTCGGACTTGTGCTTCTCGGCATTCCTCAGGGCGTCAACAACATCATCACCTATGCTATGATAGGCGATACGGTCGACTACCTCGAATGGAAAACCGGCGAGAGAGGCGAGGGAATCTGCTTTGCAATGCAAACTCTTATAAATAAGATAGGTATGGCACTCGGCGCATTTATCGGTGTTTTCTCATACTCATGGGCAGGCATCAACCCCGAAGCCGTTCCGCCTATTCAGCCGCAGGGCGAAACACTTCTGTGGAATCTGCTCGTTCTCTCAGGCGTTATAAGTATGTTTGCCTGCGCAGTTCCCATGTTCTTCTATAACATTACGGAAAAGCGTCAGCGCGAAATGGTCGCCGATATAGAAGCGAGAAAAGCAGGAAACTGAGAATCAGAAAATACCGGCGGGGAATTCGGGGACTCATCCCTCCTTCCGCGTTTCCGGCTTTGTAAAGTACACAGAATTTTAACCGATTTTATACTTTTTTTGGTTTTGAACCGTTGTTGCAGCGGCGGCTTCAAAACAGAGAGGAGAAAAAAATGATCTACAAGATTTCGGCAAAGGTTATTTTGCTTTTTATGTCCGTTGCCATGCTGTTCAATAACATTTCGCTGCCGATGATAAATCTCGGCAACAACGAAATTACGATTGAATACGAATTCGAAAACGAGAAGCCCTATTCCGCAGCCGGTACCGTTTCGGTAGCTTCCGGCCGCGAACGTACCTACGACCTCTATTGGGGTGACGAGAACGGAAAAATACTCAAAACGGAGCAGGGCGGCACTACCGCCACATACGGTGAGTTCGTGTCCGTCGATGTCGAGAACGGCGAGGGAAGCGCAGATGTCTATTCCTTTACCGCGATTCCCGACGGAGCTAAGACCGTTGTCGCAAGAGTCGGCAAGTTCGAAGCAGGCACCTATACGCTGCCCGAAGAAAAGCAGCCCGAGAAGGAAGAACCCCTCTATCGCTTCGGTGCTCTGAGCGATGTTCATTTCAACCGCTATCGTCTTTCGCTTACCGACGACGCAATGATAGCGTTCCCGAACGCGCTCGACTTCCTCAATTCGTTCGGCGTAAGTCTTGTGGGACTTTCAGGCGACCTTTCGAACAAGGCGGAGCTTGACTCCTTCAAAAAGTTCAATTCCGTTATTTCGGAGTACGATTTCCCCGTTTACACCTCGACCGGTAACCACGATGTTAACGATAACTTTGTTCAGAGCGACTGGAACAAGTATGTTAACCCCGGCGTTTTCGGCGACACGAGAGATAAGGGAATCGTTGAAGCCGCTTCGAACGGTCTTGATTTCGTATACGCTCCCGACGGTGAGGACGGCGATATCTTCATTTTCTACTCGCAGTATCAGTGGTCCTACAAGAGTGCCGACAGCCGTATTCTGACCGACGGACAGCTCGATTGGCTCGAAAAACAGCTCGATAAGTATTCCGACAATACCGTTTTCCTGTTCTTCCACACCTTCCTTGCAAACGACAGTGACGAAGATCCGTATTCGGGCGTCGGCAACCTTATAAACGACAAGGGCGTTTACTACAATCTCATGTTCACGCGCAATACTCCCGATGAGATCCGTTTCAGACATATGCTCAAAGAAAATAAGAATGTTGTATTTTTCAGCGGACACTCCCATTGGTCGTACGCTATGCAGAAGTTCAACGAGCGCCTTAACATAAGCGATTTCGACGGCGAATACTGCACAATGGTACACATTTCGAGCGTTTCGTCCCCCCGTACGGTGTCGAACACCGATACAAAGGCGAAGGAGCGCTTTCTGCGTCAGTCCGAGGGTTATCTCGTAAGCGTTTACCCCGACAGAATAGTTCTTACTGCTGTTGACTTCTATATGCACGAGATTCTTTCTTACGCAAACTATGTTATCGAGAGATAACGAATAAACCGGACAACGAAAGCTGCCGTTTTATGCAAAACGACAGCCCGGGACAGGCGGACGGGATATTGCTCCGTTTGCCCGGCACGGTTTTCGCCGTGCGTTATTTCGATGCGGAATATAAAATAA
>JAEDGF010000038.1 GCA_016297645.1 Clostridiaceae bacterium | reverse complement strand
ATAACGATCCTTCATATTATTTCTTCCTCCGAGAGCGTTGCAGCCATTACCGCTTTTATGGTGTGCATACGGTTTTCCGCCTCTTCGAAAACGACCGAACAGGGGCTTTCGAACACTTCGTCGGTGACTTCAAGCTCGGTCATTCCGAATTTTTCGCACACCTTTTTGCCTATCTCCGTTTTTAAGTCGTGATACGAGGGCAGACAGTGCATAAAGACTGCGTCCTTTTGCGCCTTTGCCATTATTTCGGAGGTGACCTTGTAGGGGGAAAGCTCTGCTATCCTCTTTTCCCAAACGCTCTCCGGCTCGCCCATGCTGACCCAAATGTCGGTGTATACCGCGTTTGCGCCCTTCACCGCTTCGTCGGGAGAGGGAGAGAAGGTGATCTTGCTGCCGGTCTTGTCTGCGATTTCAAGACACTCCTTTACGAGCGACTCGTTCGGATAATACTTTTCCGGTGCGCATACGGCAAAGTCTACTCCCGTTTTTGCGCAGCCGACCATAAGGGAGTTGCCCATGTTGAAGCGGGCATCGCCCATGTATACGAGTTTAAGCCCTTTGAGATATCCGAAATGCTCTTTGAGCGTGAGCAGATCGGCAAGTATCTGCGTGGGGTGAAATTCGTCCGTGAGTCCGTTCCACACCGGTACGCTTGCGTATTTTGCAAGCTCTTCAACGCGCGACTGACCGAAGCCGCGGTATTCTATTCCTTCAAACATTCCCGACAGCACACGGGCGGTGTCGGCTATGCTCTCTTTTTTGCCTATCTGCGAAGCGGACGGATCGAGGTAGGTCGTTCCCATGCCGAGGTCGCGTGCCGCCACTTCAAAGCTGCAACGCGTGCGCGTGCTTGTCTTTTCAAAAATGAGTGCGGCGTTTTTGCCGCTGCAAAGGGCGTGCGATATCCCGTTCTTCTTCATTGCTTTGAGTTTTTCGGACAGACAAATAAGAAAAATGATTTCCTCGGACGAAAAATCGAGCAGCTTCAAAAAATCTTTACCTTTAAGTGTTTTCATTGTAAGACCTCCGTAAATGCATGGTGAATAAAAATACACAATTCAAGTGTAAATATACAAAGATTATACAGCTGCGAACTGCCCGTGTCAACCCCGAAGGGAGATATTGTCGGCTTTTGTGTTAAATATACAAAACCCCCGGACGGTTCCGGGGGAGAAATGTGAGAAACGATGCCGGGTGGGGGAGGCGGATTTCAAAAGAAACGACCACTTACGGATTCTTTGCGGAAAAAGTCAAAAACAAAGCCGTGCAAACGAGAGGAAAAAGGGACTGTATGAAATACGCCTATGCGCCGCGGACAGTTTTTTTCGGAAAAAGTAAAGATTAAGGTCGGCGGAGGAACAATGTGCAAAACAAAAAGGGGCGCACGAAAAAACTCGGAAAAATCGCGAAAGAAAGAAAGAGCAAAAAAGTGTTGTGAAAAAACAAAACCCCTCGGAATGATCCGAGGGGAACTGTTCACGGTTTTTTTCTTACTTACGCAGCTGTGGTAGCCTCAGTAGTATCGGAAACGCTGGGAGCAGCGTTGTCGGTGGGCTCGTTGTCCTTTTTGCCGCAGGAAGCGAAGCAAAGAACAGCCATAAGAGTTGCGAGTGCAAGTGCGATGTACTTTTTCATTTTGTGTTTCCTCCTAATGAAAACATTGAGTATGTGTGTGTTTTTTCTTGCGGAGCCGTGCTCCGCAGCCTGACCGTACGGACATAGCCGCCGGTTCTTGCTTTCAGCACGGCAAATCATAGCCCTTTGGCGAAAAAAAGTCAAGTCGAATTTTGTAAAGGGTCAAAAGGTTGTGCAAAATAACAATGCCCGACGGTATGATTTTGATTAAAATATGTATTATCACGAAAACATTACAAAGAAGTAACAGGAATTTTTTACAGTGTTGTAATTTTAATTGTGCTTTTCAGCCTGCCTGTCGGTTTTTTAACGGAATGGGGTGAAATATCGGAAAAATACCCTGCTTTTGTATGAATGATGTAATGATAACAACAGGTACTGTGCGCGTCCGTGCACAAGCCTGTATATAAACGGGAATACATAAATAGGAATAAGGCGTTTTTATGATCGGTGAGAAGTGAAAACGGCTGATTGCGGCAACGAAAATGTGTTTGCCGCAAAAAAATAGGCGGCAGGCAAATTTTTTTACCGTTTGCTATTGATTTTTTGGCAATCTCAATATATAATGGAGTCGATTGGGGCGAAAACAAAGCCATAAACCATGTCTCAGGCTTACTTGCCCGGGTTTTTGCAGTTGTTTTCGCGAGACAGAAAAAAGAACGGAGGTGCGGGCGAATATGCTTATAATCGGTGAATTCCGCCATACGGTCGACCCGGCTAACAGGCTTACGGTGCCTGCGCGGTACCGTGAAGCAATAGGAACGGACGCTGTGCTTTACCGTGCGCCCGAGGGCTGTCTGTTTCTCTATTCATCGGCTGAATTTGAACGCGTTGCTTCCGAAGCCAGAAGCGGCAAAAGCACGCTTGCCAGCCGTGCAAAGGTGAGAAACTTCTTCTCGGACGCGGTAGGCGCAACGGTCGACCGCACGGGCAGATTCATAATTCCCGGTGATTTTATGACGGCGGCTTCACTCTCTGCCGATGTGGTTCTTCTCGGATGTGCCAACCATTTCGAAATATGGAACGCCGCCGAGTATGACGAAATGATGAAGAAAAAGGAGTCGCTCTCCGACAGTGACTACCCCGATGTCGTATTTTGATCGGAGCTGAACAATAATGGAATTCAAACATACTCCCGTTCTGTTTAATGAAACGATAGCTTCGCTCAACATTATACCGAACGGTACTTATGCCGACTGCACAGCCGGCGGCGGCGGACACTCTGCGGCGATTGCGGCAAAGCTCGGCAGCGGCGGCAGACTGATAGCCATTGACCGTGACCCCGACGCGATAAAAAATCTGAACGAAAAATTTGCCGATACCCCGGTCGTGACGGTGGTGAACAGCAATTTTTCGGAAATAAAACAGACCGCTTTAAGGCTCGGCATTTCGGGCTTCGACGGAATCCTTGCCGACCTCGGCGTAAGCTCATATCAGCTTGATACCGCCGAACGCGGCTTTTCGTTTCATACGGACGCACCGCTCGATATGCGAATGGACAAAACGGGACGGAGCGCCGCCGATGTCGTCAACACATATTCCGAGAGAGATCTCACAAGGATACTCACGGTGTACGGCGAGGAGAAATTTGCGAAAAGCATTGCCCGTCACATCGTTGCGGACAGAGCCGTTAAGCCGTTCGAAACAACGGCGGAGCTGACCGAAACCGTCAAAAAGGCTATTCCGGCAAGGGCAAGACGCGAGGGCGGACACCCTGCAAGAAGAACCTTTCAGGCGATAAGGATCGAAGTCAACGGCGAAATAGAGATACTGCCGGGCGCGATATCCGATATGTTCGATATGCTCAATGTCGGCGGCATTCTTTCAATAATAACCTTCCATTCACTTGAAGACAGAGCGGTCAAAAACGCTTTTAAAGAATTCACGACGGGCTGCACCTGCCCGAAGGATTTTCCGGTGTGCGTGTGCGGAAAAACGCCGCGCGGCAAGCTGCAATTCAAATCCGTCGTTCCGAGCGAACAAGAGCTTGCGGAAAATCCGAGAGCGCGAAGCGCAAGACTCAGGAGTATTATAAAGATAAAAGAGTAACTGCATGGGGACAGAAAAAATCAGGAGGAGTAACAATGTCTGTATATAATGATTCGACTGCATATGCGTTTGACCTGTTCGAGCCGTCGGACGAGCCGCGCCATAGCTATTCTCATAACGAAAAGGCTCAGTCTGCTCACAGAAATGAAAGCCGCACCCGCTCGGCTCACGGCAGCACGGGCAAGGCTCACGCGCAGGCTTCTTCCCGCGCACAGGCTTCTTCCCGCGCACAGGCTTCTTCCCGCGCACAGGCTTCTTCTCATGCGCGCGTAAAGCAGTACGGTCCGGCAACACGCTCCTCCGCAGCACCCAAAAGGGAAGCGCAGCCCGAAAAAAGAGAGCGCATTCCCATTCAGCGCGTTAAGCCTCAGGTCGAAAAGGTGCGCCGCACCGCAGTCGACAAGAAAAGTACCTTGAAGCTCACGGGAATCATCGTATTCCTCTCGGTGATATTTGTCGCGATGTCGTTCCAGATATCGGCTCTTGTACATCAGTATCAGCTCGGCCGACAGATAGCGGTCGCTCAGGCGAAAATCGAGGAGATGAAAAGCGAAAATGTCCGTCTTAACTCGGTTCTTAACGGCAAGACCGGTATAGGCGCGGTGGAAACTTACGCAACAAAAATTCTCGGCATGACAAAGCCCGAGAAAAGTCAGATAACCTGTTTTGACCTCTCCGGCGGAGATAAGGTTCTCTATTCCTCCCATTCGGCGGTTCGTTCGGCGCTTTCGATAGGCGGTCTGAACGGCAAAGCGTCGGGGAAATCCTCCGAAAACGACGGCGATAAGGAGAACGGCACCGAAAGCGGCGAGAACACCGCAGCAGACGGAGAAAAGACCGAAAACGGCACGAAATAACGGTGCAAAGGTCATTTTTCAGCCGGATAGGGTCAAACAGTCAATAACCGAAGAAGCCCGGGACACTCTCAGGCTTTTACAAAAAATCTAATGAACGGCGGCTGTAAACGAAAATGAAAATTATCTTCATGTGTTTTACAGCCGTTATTTACTGCATACATTATATTGAATACGGCGAGTTTGGATATGATGTATCTGCAAGTTAAACCGTTCTCTCTGTCAGCGTTTTTCAGCCGGCGAGCATCGTGCGGCGACAAAAACGCTTTCTGCATATAAAAAGGACAACCGAAACGGAGTGATATTATTGAGGTTCAAGGAAAACAATAAAATGACAAGCCGCAGCCTGACTGCGCGCAGAGGTGTTATTGTTCTGTTTCTTATTGTCGTTATAGGAATGGGTGTTTCCATGGCAAGGCTTTTGTATATGTCGGTGATCGATAAGCGCAACTATCGCGAAAAAGCCGAAAATCAGCAGCTCAGCGTTGATTCCACCGCTGCGAACAGGGGAAAAATATACGACAGCAATATGAATGTTCTCGCCCAGAGCGCGTCCGTTTGGAAGGTATGCGTAGACCCGAGCCGCGTGACGGACGATTCCGTTGAAAAAGATTCCGGTAAGCTTGTTCAGGGAAACAAGAATCTTGTTGTGAACGGGCTTTCGACGATCCTCGGCATTGACGCAGCTGAAACGAAAGCATCGATCGAATCGAGAGCCGACAAAAAGTACCTCAAAATAAAAGACGGCGTAGAAGTTAACGAACGAAATAAGCTTCTCGAATACATAGAGGAAAACAACCTGTCCGGCGTTATTTTTATGGAGGAGTCGACAAAGCGTTATTATCCGAACTCGGAGCTTGCGTCGACCCTTATCGGTTTTATCGGGTCGGACGGCAACGGACTTTCGGGCGTTGAATACTACTATGACGAGGTGCTGACGGGTACTCGCGGCAGAATCATCACGGCAAAGGACGCAAAAAACAATAAGCTGCCGAACGCCTCTACTCAAACGGTGTCCTCCGTCAGCGGCAACAATCTTGTCCTTGCCCTCGATCAGCAGATACAGACCATTTTGCAGGACGCTCTTAAAACCGCATACGAAGAAACAAACGCCGGAAATGTTTACGGCATTGTAATGGAAACAAAAACGGGCGCGGTACTCGCGGTTGCGAATATCCCCGACTTTGATCCGAACTCATACAAAGAGGTTCTTTACCCGAGTCTTGTGGAATATTTCAAGAAATACGGCAAAGAGAGCGAAAAAGCGAACCCCGTTCAGGCTGCACAGAATACCCAGTGGCAGAACAAATCGTTTTCGTCGCTGTATTTCCCCGGCTCGGTATACAAAGTATTTCTTGTTGCGGGCGCTCTCGAAGAAGGCGTTATCACTCCCGAAACATCTTATAACTGCACCGGTACGATTCAGGCTGCGGGACGAACGGTAAAGGACTACTACACCACCGGTCACGGAGTCGAAACTCCGGAAACGCTTCTTGTAAATTCCTGCAACTGCTTCTCGGTTTTTGTGGGAATGAAAATGGGCGTCGATTTATACTATAAATATTTCGATGCTTTCGGATTCACCGAAAAAACGGGCGTGGACAGTCAGGGCGACCTGAATCCCAAGGCGGGAATCGCGTACCACGATCCGGCAATATCATTTTCAACCTCCGATCTTATAAGCTCCTCCTTCGGTCAGTCGATTTCCGTCACGCCGCTTCAAATAATAACGGCGGTAAGCGCGATAGGCAACGGCGGAAAGCTCATGCGCCCCTATGTCGTGCAGAAGCAGACGGACGAAAACGGCAATACCGTTGTTGAAACGCAGCCTGAGGTAAGACGGCAGGTCGTGTCGGCTGAAACGGCTGCAAAGGTCGCGTCCTACATGAGCAAGGTCGTTAAAAACGGCACAGGTAAAAATGCTTATGTCCCCGGTTATCGTGTCGCCGGTAAAACGGGTACATCCGAAAAAACGGACCGTACCGACGACGCTTACATAGCTTCCTTTGCGGGCTTTGCCCCGTACGATGACCCCGATATTTCGGTCGTTGTAATAATTGACGACCCTCAGGGCGATAACTATTCGGGCGGTATCATCGCCGCTCCCGTCGCCGGAGAGATATTCGAAAAAGTGCTCAAATACCGCGGCGTTACTCCCGTATATGACGATGATGAGATATCCGCAATGACGGGCGAAACACCGAATGTGGTCGGCAGTGCGATAGCAGGCGTGGAAAAGACTCTTAAAGACAGCGGCTATACAGTCCGCGTTATAGGCTCCGGCAGCAGCGTTGTTTCGCAGATGCCCGAGAGCGGTAAATCCATCCCGGCGAACGGTGTCATAGCGCTCTATACCGACAGTGAAACACCTGCCGAAAAAGTAAAGGTTCCCGACTTTACGGGACTTTCGGTGAGCGAGGTAAGGCGCGTAGCCGAAGTGAACGGATTGAATGTTAAGATATCCGGCTCGTCGGACGGCTCGTCCGGTGTTACGGCATATAAACAGGATAAAGAAAAGGACACCGAGGTCGAATTGGGGTCGATAATTACGGTATACTGCCGCAATACAAGCGATGTCCATGATTAAAGCTTGACAGATGGGTGAGAAAGAGCGGAGAATGGGTCAATCCAATTAAACGGAGGGATCTGTTTGAAGCTGAACAGGCTATTAGCCGAAGCAAAGCTCGGCTCGGCAGCCGATATTGACGGCGGGAGTGAGGTTTGTCTTGTTACCGAGAACTCTGAAAGTGTTGTTCCGGGAAGCATATTTGTCTGCATAAACGGCAAGAATTATAACGGACACCTGAAAGCTGCCGAAGCCGCCGCAAAGGGCGCGGTGCTCATAGTGGGCGAGGAGGATATCTCCGTGCCGCGTTATCTGCGTGTGGAAAATGCGCGAAGCGCGGTAAGCTCTCTTAGCCGTGCGTTTTTCGGCAGACCGGACAGACGGTTGACTCTTATCGGAATAACGGGCACCAACGGCAAAACAACGACGGCTGAATATATCCGTCACATTCTGAACCGCACCGGCGAAAAATGCGGAGTCATAGGCACCCTCGGCTGGGACTGCGGCGAAGGCAGAGTTCCCTCGGAGCGGACAACGCCCGACAGCTTCACATTTTTTTCGGAGCTGAAAAGAACTGCCGACAGGGGCTGCCGCTTCTGTGCCGCCGAGGTTTCGAGTCAGGCGCTCGACCAGTGCCGCGTGGACGGTGCAGCCTTTAAGCTCGCCGTTCTTACGAATATAGGTCACGATCATCTCGATTATCATAAAACCATCCGCGAGTATGCCGATGCAAAGAAAAAGCTGTTTTCGCTTGCGTCTGCGGGACTCGTAAATGCGGACGACGCGTATCGCGACGAGTTCGCTGTCTGTCTTAACGGCAGAAAATGCGGATTTTACAGTGCGGGCGTGAATATTTCGGATTACTATGCGAAAAATATAAAGTCGGGCAAAACCGGCGGCTCGTCATACGATCTGTTTGACGGGACGCACCTGAAACGGGTGGCGGTGTCGGCACCGGGAAAAATAGGCGTGTATAACTCTTTGTGCGCCGCCTCCGCCTGTCTGATGCTCGGAGCCGATTTCGACGATACCGCCGAAGCTCTCTGCTGTCTGCCGGGAGTCGACGGAAGAAGCGAAGTTATGACCTCCGAGAACGGGATAAGAATATGTGTCGATTTTGCACATACGCCCGAAGCGCTCGGCGCGGTCATTTCCTCCCTGAAAGAGGGCGCACCCGGAAGGCTTATAACGGTTTTCGGCTGCGGCGGCGAGCGTGACGCGTCAAAACGCCCAGTGATGGGCAGAGTCGCCTATGCCGGAAGTGACTGCGTTATCCTCACCTCGGATAATCCCCGCTCGGAAGATCCCGAAAAGATAATAACCGACATTTCGTCCGGCATACACAACCGCGAAAACCTTTTCCGCGAACCGGACAGACGGAAGGCAATCGCACTTGCACTCTCGAAGGCACAGCGCGGAGATACGGTTCTCATAGCGGGAAAGGGTCATGAAACAACACAGATAACGGCAGACGGCACAGAGCATTTCAACGATGCCGAAACGGTAAGGTCGCTCGTCTGCGTGAAGCAGTAAATAACAAAAGCAGTCGTTTTTTTGAAAGGATTGGTATTGATGAATATTTGGGTCGCATTGGGGCTGAGCATTGCAGTCGGATTTACGGTTTCGTTTTTATCGGGCTACGGGCTTATTCCGTTTCTCCACAAGCTGAAATTCGGGCAGACGATTCTCGACATAGGCCCTTCGTGGCATAAAAAGAAACAGGGTACTCCCACAATGGGCGGCTTCTTGTTCATCTTGGGCTTTTCGCTGAGCCTTATCGCCGTACTTGTTACGGATAAATTGATGGGAGGAGAACTGCTTATTGCCGGGCGCGAAATGCAGTCCGATGTTGTCTATACCAAAATTTTCGCAGGTCTGCTTTTTGCTGCGGCAAACGGCTTTATCGGTTTTATTGACGATTACATAAAGGTGGTCAAAAAAAGAAACCTCGGACTGACCGAGCTTCAAAAAACGGTTATGCAGCTTGCGGTCGCGGTCGTATATATGTTTACCCTCGCACGCTTTGCAGGCGTGAACTTTATGTGGATTCCGTATGTCGGAGTCGTAACAAATTCCGTTCTCTTCTGGTTCATCGGTATAATTGCGATTTACTGCACTGTAAATGCCGCGAACTTTACAGACGGTGTTGACGGATTGTGTTCAAGCGTCACCTCCGTCATATGCGTTTTCTTTGCCGCCGTTGCCGCTTTGCGCCGCTTTACGGGACTGAGCGTCGTATGCTGCTGCCTTCTCGGCGCGCTGCTCGGCTTCCTCATGTGGAATCATAATCCGGCAAAGGTCATGATGGGCGATGTTGGTTCGCTTTTCCTCGGCGCAATGGTAACCTCATTCGCCTTCACCCTCGATATGCCGTGGATTATCCTTCTTATTGCGGTGGTTTATGTTATGGAGTTCGGCTCCGATATTCTTCAAATCGCATATGTCAAGACCCACAACGGAAAAAGACTTTTTAAGATGGCTCCCATTCACCACCACTACGAAATGAGCGGTTGGAGCGAAAAAAAGATATGCCTTGTGTTTTCCGTTATAGGAATTATAGGCGGCGCTGCGGCGCTTGCACTCGTTTGGTTCGGACGGGATATGTAAAGCCGTAATACTTTACAAAAAAAATACGCGGAGGTCTTTCTATGAGCTTGATTGCCAGAGCGAAAAAATACATCAACGACAAAGGCGGCTTGTGGTCGAAGGGGGGAGTAGACCCTCTTTTGGTCGGTCTGCTTGCAATAATTATTGTCGTCGGAGTTGTCATGCTTTACTCCGCAACATATGTGTACGCCAGTTCGAGTGAAGAATATGGTAATGACCCGGCATATTTCTTCAAAAGACAAATATCCGGTATTGTTTTCGGCGGACTGTGTATGCTCGTTATTATAATGACGAACTACAAAATATACGAAGATGTTGCCGCCGTTGTCGGCACGTTTGCTTCGTTCGTCTTTCTTGTCTGGGCGCTGTTTCTCGAAAAGCACAACGGCACTCAGCGCCATATAAGCCTCGGCTTTATTCAGATACAGCCCTCCGATATTGCAAAGTTCGCGGTCATACTTACACTCGCCTTGATACTCGATAAAGGACATAAATATGTGGTAAGTAAAAAGCCTTTACAGTCAAGGTTCGCCACTACGGTGAACAGATGCTTCAAACACCCCGTTCTCAATCAGTCGCTGCCCGTAATCATGCTGTGCGGCGCGCTGATAATTGCGTATGCCGGTCTTGTTGTCGCCGGCAGCCACCTGTCGGGTATGATTTTGATAAGCACCATTTCCGTTGCCATGCTTTATTTCGGCGAAATACGCGGCAAATGGTTTGCCTTCGGCTTGGTTGCGGTCATTATCG
The DNA here is from genome assembly GCA_016297645.1 of Clostridiaceae bacterium. Taxonomy (GTDB): domain Bacteria; phylum Bacillota; class Clostridia; order Oscillospirales; family Acutalibacteraceae; genus RUG806. The sequence goes on along the minus strand of JAEDGF010000038.1, from coordinate 7,093 downwards.
GCGTTATCGTTGTCTTGAATACGGATGTGTTGAAAGGCTATATGCAGAACAGAATAGTCGCATGGCGGAATAAAGATTTTGAGCCGCTTGACGGCAGATGGCAGATAAACCAGTCACTCTATGCGATTGCATCCGGCGGACTTCTCGGCAAGGGCTTCGGCAACTCAACGCTCAAACACAACTATGTCCCCGAACCGCAGAACGACATGATATTTGCAATAGTTGTCGAGGAACTCGGCTTTATTCTTTCCTCGCTTCTCATTCTTGTTTTTGCACTTATAGTTTGGCGCTGTATCGTTATCGGGATAAACTGCCCCGATCGCTACGGCGCAATGGTGGCAATGGGCGTTGCCGTTCAGTTCGGAATTCAGACTGTCCTTAACATATGGGTCGTTACCGACTTTATCCCCAACACCGGAATAGGACTTCCGTTTTTCAGCTACGGCAGAACGGCAATGGTCATGAATATGATTGAAATGGGTTTTGTCCTCAGTATTTCACGAAACTCGCGTATCAAAAAGCGGATATGAGCGAGAAAACGCGAAAAAAAACGGCACGCTTTGAATAAACTCGGCTGCCGAAAAGGAGCTTTTATGAGAGTATTATTTGCAGCCGGAGGTACCGGCGGACATATAAACCCGGCGCTTGCCGCGGCACAGGAGCTGCGCGGACGGTTTCCCGATGCTCGGATCCTGTTTGTCGGGACGGCGAAAAAAATGGAAGCACAGCTCGTGCCGAAAGCCGGATTTGACTTCAAAACAATAGATATTTCGGGCTTTCAGCGCTCGTTCGCACCTGCCGATATCCTTCACAATATAGGCACTTTAAGGCGGCTGCTGTTCGTAACGGGACAGTGTAAAAAAATCATCAATGAGTTCAAGCCCGATGTCGTTGTCGGCTTCGGCGGATATGTGAGCGGACCGGTCGTTCGTACCGCTCACAAGCTCGGAATAAAAACCGCCGTACACGAGCAGAACGCCTTTCCCGGCAAAACGAATATAGCCCTTTCGAAATATGCGGACGCGGTCATGCTTACCTCCCCGAACGCGGAGAAGTACCTTAAATGCTCGGTAAAGCCCGTGATTACGGGACTTCCGGTGCGAAAAGAACTGCTGTGTACCGACCGTGACGAAGCGCGAAAAAAGCTCGGAATACCGAACGGCGTTTCGGTCGTTCTCGCAACGGGCGGCAGCCTCGGCGCGGAGTCTATAAACAATGTCATGTGCGATATTCTTCCGATGTACGCCGGTAACAGCCGACTGTTTTTCATCCACGGGTACGGACAGCTCGGCAGATTCGTGCCGGACAGGCTGCGGGAAAAGGGACTTGACCCCGACAATATTCCGAACGCCCGTGTGAGCGAATACATATACGATATGGCGGACTGCATGGCGGCTGCCGATCTCGTGATAAGCCGTGCTGGCGCAAGCTCGCTTGCCGAAATTGAAGCGCTCGGGAAAACCTCGCTGCTTGTCCCGTCGCCGTATGTTTCCGAAAATCACCAGTATCACAATGCAATGGCGCTTGTTGAGAAGAACGCCGCGATTTTAATAGAACAAAAAAACCTGAGATCCGAAAAGGTCAAAGAAATAATCGACGACCTTACGGCTGACCCGGAAAAATACAGGAAGATAGGCGTTAACGCCCGAAATATGTCGGTGTGTGACGCTCAGAAAAAAATATGCAACATTATCGTCGGTCTTGTGGGGGATTGATGTGACGCGCACCCTGTAACGCACCGGCGACCGCTTTCATAGGATAATATAGGTTTATCCTTACGAAAGGGTGTTTACAGTATGACAAAATATGTTATTGAAGGCGGCAGGAAGCTCTGCGGCAGCACAAAGGTGCACGGCTCTAAAAACAGCGCTCTGCCCATTCTCGCCGCGTGTATCGTCTGCAAGGGCAAGAATGTGATACACAACTGCCCGGACTTGTCCGACATTGACGCTACCTGCAATATTCTTAAACATCTCGGCTGTACCGTTTCGCGCGAGGGCGATACCGTCATTGTGGACAGCACCGAGGTCAGCGAAAACAGCATTCCCGACAACCTTATGCGCGAAATGCGCTCCTCGGTTATTTTCCTCGGCGCGATACTGTCGCGAACCGGCGAAGCGCTCCTCTCGTCCCCCGGCGGCTGCGAGATAGGCTTGCGACCTATTGATATCCACCTCGACGGAATGGAAAAGCTCGGTGCACAGATAGTTTCCGAGTACGGTCATATCAGGTGCAGCAACGGCGGCGGACTCAAAGGGACAAAAATAAATCTCTCGTTCCCGAGCGTGGGCGCTACCGAGAATATAATGATAGCGGCTGCATCTGCGGACGGCATTACGGTCATCACCAACGCCGCGCGCGAACCCGAGATAAGCGACCTTGCCGACTTTTTGAACCGGGGCGGTGCGAGAATCGCCGGAGCGGGCGAAAGCACCGTTGTTATCGAGGGCGTAAAGAGCCTTACCGGCGCGGAGCATACCGTAATTCCCGACAGAATTGTTGCGGCGAGTTACCTCTCGGCGGCGGCGTTCACCGGTGGCGAAATCGAACTGAAAAGCGTTATCCCGGCGCACCTCGAACCCGTCCTCAATGTGTTTGAGGAGAGCGGCTGCCGGATAGATGTCAACGGCAGGAGCATTTCGCTTACCTCTCCCGGACGGCTGAAAAGCGTAAAAATGATACGAACCATGCCGTATCCCGGGTTCCCGACCGATATTCAGGCGCCCGTTGCGGCAATGCTCACGAAGGCAAAGGGGACTTCCATCATAGTCGAAACCATCTTTGAGAGCAGATATAAATACATAGGCGAGCTTATGCGCTTCGGTGCTAATATAAATGTAGACGGCAGAATGGCAGTCATCGAGGGCGTTCCGATGCTCCACGGCGCAAATGTCGTGTCCCCCGATCTTCGCGGCGGAATGGCTCTTATCGTTGCCGGACTCGGTGCGGAGGGAACAACGGTCGTAGCGGACGACAACCATATTTGCCGCGGCTACGAAACACCCGAAAAAGTTCTGTCCGAACTTAATGCAGACATAAAAAGGATAGATTGAAAATGACCGAACAGGTAAGACGGAGCGGCAGAGCCGTTCTCACAAACAGGGGCGGCGAGCTTAAACGCAGCTCCGGAAGAAGAAAAAGAAAAAGAAGATTAAAGGATTCCTTTATAATTGTATGCGCGCTCACGCTTCTTATTGCAGTGGGCGGAGCGGTTTCTTTAAAATTTTTGTTTAAAGCCGATACTGTAGCCGTTGAAAACACGGCGGAGCGCTACACAAACGAAAAAATACTCGAAGTCGCCGGGATAGAAACCGGAAAAGGTCTTTTCGCGTTCAGCGCAAAGAAGGTAGCGGAAAAAATTGAAAAAGAACTGCCCTATGTCGGCGTGTGTACCGTAAAAAGACGGCTGCCCGACACCGTGGCGATAAATATAGAGTATACCCGTCCGTTTATGGCGGCAAAAACAGCGGGCGGTTATCTTCTCATTGACAAAAACGGTAAAGCTCTTGAACTTGCCGCCTCGCTCCCGTCCGATTATATCGCGGTGCTGAACGGTATTACCGTTACCGAGGGTACGCCGGGCGAAAAGATAACGATTGAGGGCGACAATGTTTTTCAGTATATAACAATGCTGTCGTGCGCGTTTGACGAAAACGGGGTGAAGAATATCACCGCATTTACACTCGACGCAAACGGGGAAGTCACGGTAGAGATAGATTATGTTACCGATTTGAAGCTCGGCGCGCTTTCGAAAGCGGCGTCAAAGGTTCGCTTTGCAAAAGAGGTGCTTGCCGATAACAGCACGCCGCCTGCCGAGGGCGACAGAACGGTGATCGATCTCACGGACGGAACAAAGGCTTATGTCCGTTCGCAGAGGGATATCGAAGCGGCAAGCGAAGCCGCAAGCCTTGCAGCCGAAGCGGATATCTCCGGTACAAAACCGGATGTGCCGAATACTCTGCCCGAATCGGCGGAAAATACCACCGAAAAGACAGGGGAGTGATGTAAAGGCTTTCAGCTTTACGCGAAATATATGTAAAGTTGAACTGCTTTACAATTATTCTTTGTAAAGGTCTTTTACTTTACAAAATGAGTCGCCCGCCGCCCCGATTTGTATTTTACACCGTTCGGCGGTCACAAAAATACCGATTTGTTTACAGTTTTATCTTGAAATTCGTAAACGGATATGCTAATATAGGATAAATTGTTGAAATTGAGCGCTTCTAAAAGAACACGGAGGTTTAAATATGGCTTTTGAAATGTCAACCGAATATGATGTTGTTACCCAGATAAAGGTCGTGGGTGTCGGCGGAGGCGGCGGAAACGCAGTCAACCGCATGGTTGAGTCGAATGTTCAGGGTGTGGAGTTCATCGCAGTCAACACCGACAAACAGGTGCTTATCAGCTCCAAGGCAACCACAAAAATTCAGATAGGCGAAAAAGTTACTCAGGGACAGGGCGCAGGTTCTAAGCCCGAAATAGGCAAAAAGGCAGCCGAAGAGAGCATGGAAGCTCTCAACGAGGCTCTCGCAGGCACCGATATGGTGTTCATCACCGCAGGTATGGGCGGCGGCACCGGCACGGGCGCAGCTCCCGTTATCGCGCAGCTTGCCAAAGATAAGGGTATTCTTACCGTAGGTATCGTTACAAAGCCCTTCGAGTTCGAGGGCAGACGCCGTATGCAGCAGGCGGAGGCCGGTATTGCCGAGCTTGCTCAGCATGTCGACAGCCTTATAGTTATCCCCAATGAGCGTCTTAAACTCGTTTCGGAACAGAAGATAACCTTCCTCAACGCCTTCTCCATTGCCGACGATGTTCTTCGTCAGGGCGTTAAGAGCATTGCCGAGCTTATAAAGATTCCCGGTATCATCAACCTTGACTTTGCCGATGTTACTTCCGTTATGAAGGATGCCGGTCATGCTCACATGGGCGTAGGCAGAGCACAGGGTAAAGATAAAGCGGAAGCAGCCGCAAACGCAGCTATTTCCAGTCCGCTTCTTGAAACTACCATTCAGGGCGCAAAGGGCGTAATTATCCTTATCTCCGCCTCCAACGATATCACTCTCGACGATGTTGATGTCGCCGCTACTATTGTTAAGAATGCCGCCGATATCGACGCAAATATCATCTTCGGCGTTTCTACCGATACTTCTCTTGATGACGAGATGGTGGTAACCGTTATTGCCACCGGCTTCGGTGCGGACGCGGACGCTGCGGCGGCTCCTGCCGAAAAGACAGCTCCCGCCGAACAGGCAGCTCCCGCTCAGCCCGCAAACGGCGTTGACGACAGCGATGTTATCGACATCTTCAATATGTTCAAGAACAAATAAACGATCCCGTTTTTCCGCAAACTTCCCGGGTGAAGCGTTTCGTTTCGCCCGTGTTTGTTTGCCTTTGTAAACGATGAGCTTGAAAGGATTATTCTATGGCAGACGGTAAAAAAATGGTGGAAGCCATAACCTCTATGGAGGACGATTTCGCAAAATGGTACACCGATGTGTGCAAAAAAGCGGATCTTGTAGATTATTCGAGCGTAAAGGGCTGCATGATCATTCGCCCCTACGGCTACGCGATATGGGAGCTTATTCAGCATCAGATGGACGAGCGCTTCAAGGCTCTCGGTCACGAGAATGTGTATATGCCGCTGTTTATCCCCGAATCGCTTCTTCAAAAAGAAAAGGATCATGTCGAGGGCTTTGCCCCCGAGGTCGCATGGGTAACTCACGGCGGCAACGAGCCTCTGCCCGAGCGCCTTTGCGTACGCCCCACCTCCGAAACGCTCTTCTGTGAGCATTACGCAAATATCGTCCATTCGTACAGAGATCTTCCCAAGCTCTATAACCAGTGGTGCAATGTCGTAAGATGGGAGAAAACAACAAGACCGTTCCTGCGTTCAAGGGAATTCCTGTGGCAGGAGGGTCACACCGTTCACGCAACCGCAGAGGAGGCTATCGAAGAAACCGAGCGTATGCTCAATGTGTATGCAGATTTCTGCCGCGATGTTCTCAATATGCCCGTTATAAAGGGCAGAAAAACAGAGAGCGATAAGTTTGCGGGCGCTGTTGCCACATATGCCATTGAAGCTCTCATGCATGACGGTAAGGCGCTTCAAGCCGGTACCTCGCACTACTTCGGCGACGGTTTCGCACGCGCTTTCAACATGACCTTTACCGATAAAGAGAATAAGCTGCAATATGTCCACCAGACCTCGTGGGGAACAACTACGCGTCTTATTGGCGCTGTCATAATGTCCCACGGTGATAATGACGGACTTGTTCTTCCCCCGAAAATTGCGCCTGTTCAGGTAGTGGTTCTTCCCATCGCCGCACATAAGCCCGGCGTTATAGATAAGGCTCTCGAAGTAACCGAAAGACTTAAAGCAAAGTTCAGAGTAAAGTGCGACACCTCCGAAAATTCGGCAGGCTGGAAGTTTGCCGAATATGAGATGAAGGGCGTTCCGCTTCGCCTTGAACTCGGCCCCAAGGATATACAGAACAACTCGTGCGTTATCGTACGCCGCGACAATCGTCAGAAATATGTAGTTTCTCTTGATGAGCTTGAAACGGAGATATCCAAGCTCCTTGACGAACTCGGACAGGCTCTTTACGACAGAGCAGCCCAAAACATCGAAAACAGAACTTACAGATGCACTTCCATAGATGAGATAAAACAGGCTCTCAGCGAGCACGGCGACGGCTTTGTAAAAGCCATGTGGTGCGGAAGTGAAGAATGTGAGGATAAAGTCAAGGAACTTACGGGAGTCGGCTCACGCTGCATTCCCTTCGAGCAAGAGGAACTTTCCGACAAATGCGTTTGTTGCGGTAAAAAAGCATGGAAAATGGTTGTATGGGGCAACGCTTATTAAACTAAAAAACCACTTTTTAACTGCAAATAACAGAAAACCGCCGGTGGCTTACAACGCCGGCGGTTTTCTGCATTTACATAATCCTGTTATCAATTATCCGACTGTTAGGTTTTTCGTGAAAATAACACAACACCCTGTAATGATGAACCTCAGAGCATAATGTAATTATAAAGCATTGTGTTTTTGCAAAAGCCTGATAGTCCGATACCGTAAAAAGTTGGTAGCAAG
>JAEDGF010000122.1 GCA_016297645.1 Clostridiaceae bacterium | reverse complement strand
CGGGTGGTGTCAGTCTGTCAGGAACTTGTCAAGCTCGGCTTTGACATTCTTTTTCACTTTTACTTTGGGGTTTTCGTAGAGTCTGCCGCGGGCGACGACGGTCTTTATTTCCGAAAGAGCCCTGATGTCGTCAAGCGGGTTCTTTGCGGTGACTATCATGTCCGCGTCCTTGCCCTTTTCTATTGTGCCGGTGACCTTGCCCAGTCCGGCAAGCTCGGCAGCGCGTGCGGTAGCGGTGTAGAGGGCGAATTTGTTCGAAACGCCGATGTATTTTACGAAGTAGAAAAGCTCGCGCCAGAAGTCGTACTGCGTTATCCACGGGCAGCCGACATCGTTACCGAGAACGACCGGGATATCGTTTGCTATTGCCGCCTTTGCGCACTCCTTTATGCCCTCGAAAACAACATTGCCGTTGAACTGCTCGACCTCGGACGCGTTGGTTATCGAGCGGTCGAAAAGCGCATAGGGCAGCGCGGGCGAGAGCGTGGTGCATAAAAACGCGCCCTTTTCTTTGAACAGACGGATAATTTCGTCGTCCGGCTTCGCGCCGTGTTCTATCGAGTCCACTCCGTTTTCGAGCGCGACCCGTACGCCCTCGGGCGACTCGACATGAGCCGCTACCGTGTAGCCGTCAGCGTGGGCTTTGTCGCAGACTGCCTTTACCATTTCCGGACTCATTTTCAGCTCTCCCGGCACGCCCTTTTTCTTTGCGTCAAGCACGCCGCCGGTTATCATCAGCTTTACGAGATCGACCTTTTCTTTTTCGTTTTCGTCGAGAATGCTCAGCGCCTCGTCAACGCTGTGTGCCGCTATTGCGACCGAGCCTGCCATGTGACCGTGAGGGACGGAAATGCCCCTGTTTGATGCGAGAATGCGCGGACCGGGCTTTGTGCCGGCGTTTATCTCGTCGCGCAGACGGGTGTCGAAATCGCCCAAGCCGCCTACCGTTCTTATTGTCGTTACGCCGCTCATCAGCTCGATTTTGGCGAAGGTGCTTACAACTTTATATGCCGCCGCGCGCGAAAACGCGGAACCCATAAGTGTCTTTACGAGCTTTTCGTTGTCGCGCTGCTTTTTCTGCGGCTTGCCGTTTCCCGCAAGGTGGACATGCATATTTATCAGTCCGGGCATGACGCAGGCGCCGCCGAGGTCCTTCTTTACGAAGTCCGCAGGCTCTTTGCCCTTGTCGACTATATCGACTATTTTCTCACCGTCCACAAGAATGCTCAGGTCCTCGCGAAGCTCCATGTCTTTTGTGCCGTCAAGCAGTTTTCCGTTGATAAAGGCGTATTTCATTTGTGTGTCCTCCCTGTTTTCGTTTTCCTTGCCGCCGGAAAAAGCGGACCGTTTTCTACCGTCCATTGTAACATTTTAATGTATTTCGTTCAAGTTCTATTAACGGGCGTATCTGTTCAAATACAGTCCCGGACAGACATTTTTGTGCTATAAAAAAACTGTTTTGTACTATTCATTGATACCCGTTAGAGGTATACTTACTTTCGGAGGGACAAAAAACAGAGCCGTCCGCAGTAAAAAAAGGAGTTTTTTATGTACGAAAAGTTCGACCTGAAAGAGTGCGCACGACTGGTGCACCATTACATAATAAGTATGACGGATAAGGCGGAGGATAATCTCCCTTACTGGCTTATCCTGCCGAACAAAAAGCCTGCCGAAGCGGCGCACTGCCGCGTGGACGACGCGGAGCTTGTCGGCTCGTGGTACGAGGGGCTTGTCTGCGCAATGCAGGTGCTTGATACCGACGAGGGGGACGATGTTAAGCAGTCGTTAAGGCGGCATCTTATGAAGTCGTGGGGCGAACACGGACTGCGCTTTTGCGAGGAATACCCGTGGACGCACACGGTGCATTCGTCCTTTCACGAGATGGGATATATTCTGCCCGCAATGAACCTCATAACCGAGGAGTACCCCGACGACGAGGAGGCGGAGCGCCGCACGAGCGAGCTTGTACGCGGTATGCGTTCGCTTGTTATCGAGCGCAAGGTTCGTACATTTTGGTCGGGCGACTCACCCGAGGAGGAGCCTATATACGAGTTCCCGAACGATGTCTATCTCAAATACGGCGGCTTTGATCTGACCCGTCACACAGGCAGAGGGGAGCAGGCGATAAGAAACGCGCTTATGCTTCCGGCGCTCGTAAGGCGCTATGAACTGAAAAAGGACGAGGTCGCGCTCGACCTTGCCACCGGGCTTGCAAACTATGTTCTCGGCACATCGCGCTATTTTAACTACAAAATGGAGTTCTTCGGTCATGTCCACTCCGCCGCGTGGTTTGCCTACGGACTGGTGTATATGGGCAGGATAACCGACAACGCGCGGTATATTGAAAAGGGAAAGGGAATATACGATTATATCCGCTCTCTCTCGACCTCGTTCGGCTGGATTCCCGAGTACGCGCAGTGGCACCCCATTGAGGAGGAACACTGCGAAACCTGCTGCATAAGAGATATGATAATCTGCGCGCGCGAGCTTACAAAATGCGGCTATGACAAATATTGGAACGATATAAATTTGTATGTGCGCAACCAGTTCGTCGAAAATCAGATAAGGTATTCCGGGTATGTGACGGTCGATAATTCAAAGCCGGACGAAAACGGCATAACATATCACGATATCGACAAGCGTATGCTCGGCGGCTTCACCGGAGGGAGCGAACCGAACTCCATTTCGCTCAGCCGCTTCCGCTCCATTGCGGGCTGCTGCGTCGGCACAGCCCCCACGGCGATAAAATGCGTATGGGACAGCTGCATTACGGTCGAGAACGGCTGCAATGTTATGAATATCCCCTATGAACGGGAGAACGACTGTATAAAAACCGAGTCGCTCATCCCCAACGAAGGCGTTATGCGCATTACCGCATTAAAGAGCTGTCGTGCCGGATTCAGGCTCTACGCATGGCAGACCGACAGAGTAACATACAAAGTAAACGGACAGCCGATAAAGCCCGCTGTCGAAAACGGCATTGCTTACACCGAGCTGAACGAAGGCGATGTTTTTGAATTGTCTTTTGTGATAGAAACGATACCGAAAACAGAACAGCTGAGGGGCGAGGACGGCATTGTGTACTGGCGCGGCTGCGATGTTGTGGGGATGTCCCCCGAGGGCGGACACATCAGACTGTATCAGCGCGACCTCGATAAACCGAAATACTACCCGACTCCCGAGGATGTTGTGTATACCGGTGCCGCGAACTACGGACCGACGCAGCAGAAGCAATAAAAACCGAACAGATACTGTATTCTCAGACTGACTTTGCACTCCGGCAAGGCTGTTTTTCGCTTTGCCGGGTGCGATTTTTTTAACGCTGCAGCGGCGAAGGTCCGGAAAAAACAGATTTTACTTGAAAAACACCTGAAATTTTTTTTCAGTCACGGTTTTTTGTGATAACTTTTTGCAAAAAATAACAAAAACACGAAATGGGATTGACCGCAATTACCGCCGTTGGTAAAATTATACTGTGTCTTTCGGAATCGGATATAAAAAAAGAGAAAAACTTCCGAAAAAAATGTGAGAATTATGAAAAAAGGAGTTGACAAAGGTGTTGAACTCTGCGACAATCTTTAAGACAGACAGACAGACAGACAGACAGACAGACAGACAGACAGACAGACAGA
>JAEDGF010000037.1 GCA_016297645.1 Clostridiaceae bacterium | reverse complement strand
CAGCCGGTCAAAACCGACACGGGTTCAAGTCCCGTCAGCCTAAGCAAATAAAGATATTTTTTCTCTTGTATAACAAATAAAAATTTGCTAAAATACTACTATGACATTCATATCGACAGGGGGGGGACGAAAATTATGAGAGAAAGCTCAAAAGCAGCACTTGGCGGAATAGTTGCCGCGCTCGCTGTTGTTGTTATGCTCGCGACATACATTTCGCCGCTTCTCGTATACACTGCGCCGCCTTTTGCGGGACTGCTTCTCATTTTCATTATCAAAGAGATAGGATACTCATGGGCATTCGGAACATACGCGGCAGTAAGTCTTTTGTCGGTTTTTGTTATTGCGGATAAAGAGTCCGCTGTGTTTTTCACCTTCTTTTTCGGTTTTTACCCGATATTGCGTTCTTTTCTGTGCAAAAAGATTTCGATAAAACCGCTGTCCTTTTTTATCGGACTTATCCTTTTTAACATCTCTCTTATTGCGTCCGTCTGGTTCTGCTCATATGTATTCGGAATAGATTATTCCGAAATCACCTCGGGAGGGAAGTCCGTTATTATTTTGTTTTACGGACTGATGAATGTCGTATTTGTTGTTTACGACTATCTGTTTTTGAAGTTAAATGTCCTGTACGACAGAACACTTTCCGGAAAGGTAAAAAAGCTTTTCCGTCATTGACGGTTCTTTCGGCGCATATATTTTGTACAGCTTTCTTTTTACGGAGGTTTGTATGAAACACAGTGCAGCAAAAGTTATTTTATTTGTTTCATTTGCGGTTTTGGTTTGTATTGCGGCGTCAAAAAACGCTGTAAGTGCTTTCGGTAATTTGCAGAACGGAAAGGCGACAATAATTCTCGATGCAGGTCACGGCGGAGAGGACGGCGGCGCGGTCGCTCCCGACGGCACAAACGAAAAAGATATAAATCTTGCGATTGTCAAAGATATTTCCGCACTTTTTGAAATTTTCGGTATTGATTATATACCCGTGCGCACAGAGGATATTTCGGTCGGGGACAACAACCTTTCGACCCTTGCGGCAAGAAAAAAGTCCGATATACGCAACCGGGAAAAGCTTGTGAACAGCACACCGGGCGCTGTTTTTTTCAGTATACATCAAAATAAATTTGAAATTCCGAAATATAAAGGTACACAGGTCTTTTACGGTGCCGGTAACCCCGAGTCGGAGCTGATTGCACAATGCGTGCAGGAGGCAGTTGTCGCCCGTTTGCAAAAGGACAACACCAGACAGATAAAGCCCTCCGGGGACAGTATATATCTGCTTTACAAAGCAAAAGCTCCGTCCGTTATGACGGAATGCGGTTTTTTGAGTAATCCCGAAGAGCTTGTGCTCCTAAAAAGTGATGAATATCAAAAGAAGATGGCGTATTCCGTTTATTGCGGTTTGCAGACCTACTTAAATTCAAAGGAAATAACAAAAGATGGCAGTCAAGAATAAATCATGTTATGTGTGCAGTGAATGCGGTTATGTGTCGTCAAAGTGGAACGGCAGATGTCCGGAATGCGGTGAATGGAACACATTTATCGAGGAAAGCGATTTTTCATCTGCGTCAAAGTCCTCCGGCGTGCAAAGCGAATTAAAAGCGCTTGTTCTTTCCGATATTGACGATAGAGAGGAAATGCGTTTTGATACCGGCACGACCGAGCTGAACAGAGTGCTGGGCGGAGGACTTGTAAAGGGATCACTTGTGCTTATTTCGGGTGATCCGGGAATAGGGAAGTCCACACTGCTTTTGCAGGCTTCGTCATCTCTCGGAAAAAACAGAACGGTTTTATATGTTTCTGGCGAAGAATCACCGCGTCAGCTCAAACTCAGAGCACTCAGGCTCGGAGTTGACGGAACAGGGTTGAAAATACTGTGCAGCACGGACGCGCAGTCCGTCTGCTCATACATAAAAATTAACAAACCCGATGTCGTTATTGTTGATTCGATTCAGACTATGCAGATCACCGAGCTGCATTCGCTGCCGGGGAGCATTGCACAGGTCAGAGAGTGCGCAAATCTGTTTATGCGACTTTCAAAAGATGAAAACATTCCGGTACTTCTCGTTGGTCATGTCAATAAGGACGGCAATATCGCCGGACCTAAGGTTCTTGAACATATAGTAGACTGCGTTTTATATTTCGAGGGCGAAAAGAATCATTCTTACAGAATTCTGCGCGCCGTTAAAAACAGATTCGGTTCTACCAACGAGATAGGTGTTTTCGAAATGCGCGACAACGGTTTAAACGAGGTTATAAATCCGTCAAAGGCGTTGATTGCCGGAAAACCAAACGGCGTGTCAGGCTCTTGCATAGCTTGCGTTATGGAGGGTTCAAGGCCCATTCTTGCCGAGGTGCAGGGACTTGTTTGTCAATCCGGCTTTGGGAATCCGCGGCGTACTGCAAACGGAGTTGACTACAACAGAATGTCAATGCTTATTGCGGTTCTCGAAAAAAGAGCAGGTTATTTTATGAATTCCTGCGATGTTTACATAAATGTTGCAGGCGGACTCCGCATTGACGAGCCTGCATCGGACTTACCGGTGGCGCTGTCACTTGTTTCAAGTCTTAAAGATAAGGTGCTCCGTGATGACTGTATTGCTTTCGGTGAAATAGGTCTTGCGGGAGAAATCCGCGCCGTGAGCTACGCCGAAACCAGAATTCGCGAAGCAATAAGACTCGGCTTCAAAAAGTGTATTATTTCCGCACATAATCTTACTGAGCTGAATGAATCATTATTTGGCAAGATTGAAATTAAAGGAGTCAATAATATTCGTTCGGCATTCGAAGAAGCGCTGAAATAACAAATAATAAGCAGTCATTGAACATACGGTTTATTGACAAGCTGTTAATAATACCGTCGTGCATCGACATAAAAGCAATCATATGAAATATGAAAATAGATTGAAAACTATTAAATAAAACGGAGGAAACAAAAATGAAATCACCAACGTACCGTTCAGCGGCATTTCGTTCAACGGTAACCATGCTCATTATAAGCGCAGCAGTTATACACACAGTAAAAAAATACACAAAGAACAGAATATAAGCGGCTGCCAAAAAAATAAAAGAATGATGTGGGCTTATATAGTTGTGAGAAGACAGGATTATGAGGTTTTTGAAGCAATAGAACAGATTTGACTAAAAAATCCTTCCCTAAATTATACAAAATATTTATTTTGTATAATTGCTCATGTTTTTAATAACGCTGCTCTTCTTTATAATTTTGGTAAAAAGCATTGTTTATATTGACTTTTCAGTTTTAACTTATCGTATGAAACCTAATTTTTTTGATGAAATGCCGGCGCGCGCAAAGGAATTTTTGAATTACCAGAGCGTTATCAAAAACCGCTCGTTTGCGACCGTCCAACAATACTGTTTTGATTTAAGATTGTTCTTCAAATTTCTTCGCTGTAAAGAACTTGGACTTGACGAAAAAGAAATTGCCGAAGATAATCCGCAACTTATCATATCCGGTTTTACCGATGATGACTACGACGAAATAACTCTCGGCGATGCGTACGAGTTTTTGTCATATTGTTTGCAAGACCGTAATAACAAAGAAAAAGCGCGTGCAAGAAAAGTATCCTCACTGCGTTCTTTTTTCAAATACCTTAAAATGAACGGTATTATTCAGGATAACCCTATGGTTAACCTTGACTCCCCTAAATTGAAGAAAAGTTTGCCGAAATATCTGACAGTAGAACAGTCCAAAAAGCTGCTGTCTGTTATTGACGGCACTAACCGTGAACGCGATTACTGTATTATAACGCTTCTTCTGAATTGCGGAATGCGTTTGTCCGAGCTTGTATCGCTTGATTATAACAAGATATGTTTCACTGATGACGCCGCTTACATCGTTATTACGGGTAAAGGTAATAAGGAGCGCACGGTATATCTTAATCATGCGTGCATTTCGGCTGTTAACGCCTATATGCGCGTACGAGCAAAGGACGGAGTTATAGATAAAAACGCTCTGTTTCTGTCAAACAGAATGACGCGGATAAGTCCAAAAACAGTGCAGCACCTTGTTGAAGTATATCTTGATAAAGCAGGTTTAGGCAATATGGGATTTTCGGTACATAAACTCCGCCATACGGCTGCGACACTGATGTATCAGACAGGAAAAGTGGATGTGCTTGCGCTGAAAGAAATTCTCGGACATGAAAATCTTAACACAACACAGATTTATACACATCTGCTTGACGAACAGTTAAAAAAAGCTGTTGAAGCTAATCCGCTTGCCGACATTGATGCAGATAATAACGGAAAAAAATAAGACAATTATAATATATGGTCTTGGGGCTGTGACGAGTATAATTCGCCACAGCCCCATTTTGATTGTTTTTCACTTGTTTGAATACCTTTTTCTGCCGCAAATATCTTTTTCTCGAAACAGTATTTGAAATAATAAAACAGCGTTTGGGCTAACGGCATTAAACGGAGAGTTGTGTTTTCAAGGAAAAGAAAAGAAGCGACGATTTCATTTTGAAAACTGTCGCTTCTTCGTGGTGCGAGAGATGGGACTTGAACCCATACGGGATTACCACACGCCCCTCAAACGTGCGCGTCTGCCGATTCCGCCACTCTCGCGTGTTCCTCGGAACGATAAAAAGTATACAACTTCCGAGGACAAATGTCAAGAACTATTTTTATAAAAATCGTTTATTCCGCAATTTTTTCAAACGATGAAAGCTGCTTGCCGAACAAATTGACTCTTGCGTATTTGATAACCTGCTTTGTGAGAGGTTTATCGTTTGAATCTGTTTTTTGTGCAACTATCCTGTCAACGGTATCAAGCCCTTCGAGAACATTGCCGAATGCAGCGTACAAGCCGTCAAGGTTAGGTGTATCCGCAACACAGATAAAAAACTGAGAGCCGCCGGTATCATACTGTGAAACCGAACCTACATCGCTCCCCTTTCGCGCCATGGAAAGCGTGCCACGCTTATGTTCTATCCCGGTGTTGATACCGTTTGCTACAAATTCGCCTTTTATTGTGTATCCCGGACCGCCTGTACCGGTGCCGAGAGGATCGCCGCCCTGAATCATGAAATTCTGAATGCAGCGGTGGAAGATCAGCCCGTCATAAAAACCGGAATTCGCCAGTTGAGTAAAGTTGGCAACGGAAATCGGTGCCTTATCTTCGTAAAGCTCCATTACAATATTTCCGTTATTCGTAATCAGCACTGCGATAGGATGGCCGTTTGATTTGTATTTTTCAGAAAGCTCGGTAAATGTTTTTTCGTATTCTTCGTTTTCGGAGGGAGAAGCCGAAGTATTATCGGGAGTTTTGTCGGTCTGCGAACACCCTACCGAAAGAACGAGAAGCAGAAGAACGCAAATAAGAGATACAGCTTTTTTCATCAGTTATTCTCCCCTTCCGCGCTGCTGTCGGTGGCAGTGTCGTCATTTACAGTCAACTCGCCGCGCATGAGCTTTGCGAAATCCTCGCCGTTGATCTTCTCATATTTGAAAAGATACTTAGCAAGTGCTTCAAGACGATCGGAATGCTCTTTGAGAAGCGATTCGCAGCGCTTGAAGGCGGTCATAATAATACGGTTGACTTCCTCGTCGATTTCCTTTGCAATTTCTTCCGAATAATTGCGGACAGTGCCGTAATCTTTTCCGAGGAAAACTTCGTCGTGTCCCGAACCGAAGGTTATCGGACCGAGAGTATCGCTCATGCCGTATTTTGTTACCATGTTTCTGGCAATTTCGGACGCTCTCTCGATATCGTTCGACGCGCCGGTTGAAATATCGCCAAAGGTGATAAGCTCTGCGACTCTGCCGCCGAGAAGAATAACAAGTTCTTCTTCCATTTTGCGTTTCGAGCGGTACATCTTGTCTTCGAGCGGCATATGCATGGTATATCCGCCTGCCATACCGCGCGGAACGATGGAAACCTGATGAACGGGATCCTGTCCCTCGATAAAGAATGTGGAAACGGCGTGTCCTGCCTCATGATAGGCAGTAAGTTTCTTTTCATCGTCGGATATCTTGTGTGATTTTTTCTCGGTGCCGACGACAACTTTAACAGTCGCTTCTTCAATTTCGGTCTTTGTTATCGATTTAAGACCGCGTCTTGCGGAAAGGAGTGCAGCCTCATTCAAGAGGTTTTCAAGGTCGGCACCGGTAAAGCCTACCGTAGTTCTTGCGATATCGGTAAGGTTTACATCGGGAGCAAGGCTCTTGTTGCGCGAATGAACTTTGAGGATTTCCTCGCGTCCCTTGATATCAGGGTAGCCGACAGTTACCTGACGGTCGAATCTGCCGGGACGGAGAAGCGCCGGGTCAAGAATATCGGGACGGTTTGTAGCAGCTATAACAATAACGCCTTCATTCTCGACAAAGCCGTCCATTTCAACAAGCATTTGGTTAAGGGTCTGTTCGCGTTCGTCATGTCCGCCGCCCATGCCGGCGCCTCTGTGGCGTCCTACGGCATCGATTTCATCAATGAAAATAATTGACGGAGCATTCTTTTTTGCCTGACTGAACAGGTCGCGAACTCTTGACGCGCCGACACCGACATACATTTCAAGGAAATCGGAGCCGGAAATCGACAGGAACGGAACATTCGCTTCACCTGCGACGGCTTTTGCCAAAAGTGTTTTACCTGTGCCGGGAGGACCTACAAGCAAAACGCCCTTGGGGATACGAGCACCTATTTCGTTGTATTTCTGCGGCGATCTCAGGAATTCGACTATCTCGCTCAGTTCCTCTTTTTCCTCGTCGCAGCCTGCAACATCATTGAATGTAACACGATGCTTGCCGTCTTTTATAGTCTTTACGCGCGCTTTGCCGAAGTTTGCGGTGCGGTTCGATTCACCCATAAGGCTCTGGTTCATTCTGCGCATCATTATTGCCATGATCAACCCGAGCGCTACCATGCAGCCGAGAGTCGGCAAAAGGCTGACTATCCAAGAGGTCGTTGTACCGGACTTGTAGTCATATACAATTTTCTGCTTGGTACTGTCGGCGTTATTTTCTACAACAGAGCGGTGTATATCGTCGTAGAACATATTTACACTCGGAACGGTGTATTTATATTCTTTGCTGTCACCGACCTTTTTGTATTGCAGAACGCCGCTGCCGAGGTTGAGCTGATACTCGGCGATTTCGTGGTTGTTAAACATTTCGACGATATCCGAATAGGTCGTTTTTTTAGAGTAGCCGTTGTTTCCGCCGATAAAAAACGACATTATAAAAATGATTATTACCGGGACGAGCAGCCATGGGATTATCTGACCGGCGCGGTTGTTTTTTTCGTTATTCAAGTGTCACTCACTCCGATTTTTCGTAGATTTCTTTTTTGAGAACGCCTATAAACGGGAGGTTGCGGTACTTTTCGGCGTAGTCGAGTCCGTATCCGACTATAAACTCATCGGGGACGGAAATGCCCTTGTAATCTGCTTTGATGTCTACCTGCCGTCTTTCGGGCTTATCAAAAAGCGTGCATATTCTTATGCTTGCAGGATTTCTCGCATAAAGAAGATCCATAAGATAGTTAAGGGTTTTGCCGCTGTCGAGAATATCTTCAACGATAAGAAGATCGTAATCGCGGATATCTCTGTCGAGGTCTTTAAGTATTCTTACGGTTCCGGAGAACGAAGTCGAGCTGCCGTAGGACGAGGTGGCCATAAAGTCGATTTCACACGGAATCGTTATGTGCCGCATAAGGTCTGCCATGAACACGACAGAGCCTTTGAGGATACTTACCATAAGAAGCTTACGGTCTTTGTAATCCTCGCTTATCTGTTTTCCAAGGTCCGCCACAATGCCTTCAAGCATTTCTTTTGAGTAGAGAATGTGATCGATGTCATTCATCATTTTTGTCAACCTCCGTTTTTATAATCATAAATTGCGTTGTTTCGTTTGTTTTACCGTATTTTGCACCAACCCCGACGCCCGGGACGAGTAAAATATCATTTCCGTACACGAACACGGGAATATTTTCGCGCTCGCGCTCGGGAATTTTCAATTCGCAGAATAGCTTTTTCAGTGTTTTTGTACAGCGGCGTTTTGCAAGCGTGATCGTATCGCCCGGACGGCGCGAACGGATCACTATATTCTCTGTTATTTTTCCTGCATCAAAAGTATAACCGCCGTTTTTTTCGGCTTCGATACAGTCGGAAGCGCAGTATATTCTTATTTTATATTGTCCGAACTTCCCGTCAAAGCCTTTTTTTGGGTCGGCGGTTATCTCATCGATACAATACTGTGCTTCACATTTTTGTTTTTCGCTTATAATTCCGTTTTTGCACTGCACCGTCACGCCGGACGGAAGTGTCACTGCACAATCGCTGCCGAGTGCTCTGTAAAATCCCTCAATGTGGCGGAATTCATAATCCGAACCGAGTATCGTTCCGAAGTAATACGCCAGCGTACGCTTCGCAATTGCCGGGTGGGAATCCAGAATGACCTGTGCGGACAACGATTTTGCTTCCTTGTTAAATGCCTTTTCGAAAAGGCGCTGCGTCTGCTGCGCCATATAATCTTCATCGCAGCGCAGGCTTTCTATACAGCGCAATGCATTTTGCTCAAATGATACATTTATATTCTTAATTAAACCTAAAACGCCGTGGCGAAATTTGTTCCGTGTGTATTCGTCCGTAAGGTTTGTGCTGTCGGTAACGAAATCTATTTCGTTTTCTTTGCAAAACCTCTCGGTGTCGTCACGCGTAAAGTATATGAGAGGACGGATAATATTGTCCCGCACCGGCGGAATGGAACACAGTCCGTGCAGCGAAGCACCGCGCGAAAGATTCATCATCATGGTTTCAACGCAGTCGCTGCCTGTATGTGCCGTTGCGATTTTTGAATACCCGAGTGAAGAAAAGAAGCGGTAGCGTTCATTTCTCGCGCATAGTTCGGTACCTATTCCCTCTTGCTCCGCCAGTTTCGGAATGTCGATTTTAGCACAGTGCAGCTCTATTCCGTACTTCCTGCAAAAAGCTCTGACATATTCTTCGTCGCTGTCGGCTTCCGCGCCGCGTATACAGTGATTGACATGAGCAGCCGAAACCGATATGCCGAGTTTAATTCTGTTATTAAAAAGGAGTTTTAACAGACACATCGAATCCGCTCCGCCGGAAACTCCGACAAGGACACTGTCCCCGGTCGAAATCATATTGTATTCGCTTATCGCCTTAAAAAATTTATCCGTCATCTCTGTTGTTCTTTTCAACGCAGGTGTAAAGAGTAAACTGTGCGTTCCAGGCAAGGTTTACAACACCGGTGGGACCGTGTCGGTTCTTCTGAACGAGCAGCTGTGCGGTGTTGACATTTTCCTGATCGGAAGCGTCTTTGTCCTCCTTGTAGTAATCCTCTCTGTAAAGCATTACGACAATGTCCGCGTCCTGCTCGATAGAGCCTGATTCACGAAGGTCGGATATCTGCGGCTTATGCGATTTACCTCTTTCCTCCGTTCCGCGCGAAAGCTGTGCGCAAACGACGACCGGAATATGAAGGTCCTTTGCCATAAGTTTAAGATTTCGGGTAATAGCGCCGACTTCGACTGCGCGGTTCTGTTCTTTTCCGTCCGATTTCATAAGCTGCAAGTAGTCGACAAATACGGCACCTACATCTTTTATCCTGCGGAGTCTTGCTTTCATCTCCTGAACGGTTATGCTTGAAGTATCGTCAAGAAGCAGCGGAACATCGGCAAGGAAAAGACACGCCGCGCTCAGGCTCTCCCATTCCTTCGGCGAAAGCTCACCGGTGCGCATTTTTTGCGAGGGAATACGCGCTTCCGTTGAAATAACACGCTGAGCAAGCTGTTCGTTACCCATTTCGAGAGAGAAAAACACGACTTTTTTATTCGATTTGACCGCAACATTTCTCGCCATATTAAGGCAAAAACTCGTTTTACCCATTGCGGGTCGAGCGCCGACAATTACAAGATCCGACTTGTTGAGTCCCGTACACATCTTATCAAAATCAGGGAAGCCCGTGGGCAGTCCCTTATAAAGATCCCGCTCTTCGGAATTCAGCTTAAACAGCGTATCGTAGACCCGTGTTATAACATCACTGAGCTTTTCGGGACCTTTTACGGTCTTTCCGCGTCTGATATCATATATGCTTTGCTCTGCTCTGTCAAGTAAAGTATCGGCATCTTCACCGGAATTTTCGGCGAAGTCGATTATCTCGGACGAAACCTCGACCAGTGTTCTTATGTAAAACTTGTCGCGTATGATTTTGCAGTAGCTTTCGACATTCGCGACGGTGGGAACCGCCTCGGACAGTTTATATAAATACTCCTTGGCATCGTCATCTCCGCTGAAAATCTTATTATTCCTGAGCATTTCGAGCGTCATCAGCAAATCGACCGTGTTTGTTGATGCGTCAAGCTGCTGCATAACGGAAAATATAGCTTTATGCTGCGGAAGATAAAAATACTCCGGACGGAGCAAAACGGCAACACTCGAAAAGCATTCCGGTTTTACCAGAATACTTCCCAAAACAGCCTGCTCCGCTTCTATCGAAAAGGCTTTGCTTTTAACCTCCGGGGTATTTGTGTTTATGTTGGTTTCCATATCTTCCTCTGACGATTATGCTTCCGTTACCATTACCTTTATCTTTGCAACTATTCCGGTATAAACCTTTACGGTGCACTCGTATGTACCGCAGCTGCGGATATCCTCGACGGTAAGGCATTTCTTATCTATCGCAACGCCGAAATCGCTTTTAAGCTTTTCAGCGATATCTTTCGTCGTGACAGAACCGAAAAGTCTGCCGTTTGTGCCTGCCCGTGCAGTCAGGTTGACGGTCTTTCCGTTTATTTTCTCGGCTGCTGCCTCGGCATTTGCCTTTTCTACGGCAAGCTTATGCGCCTTGGACGACTCGCGGTTTTTGAGTTCATTCATTGCTGTTGCGTCGGCAGTGACGGCAAGCTTGCGAGGGATAAGATAGTTCTTTGCGTATCCGTCCGACACATTGACAAGCTCCCCTTTTTTACCGAGCTCCTTGATATCCTGGTTTAAGATTACCTGCATTTTGTATGTCCTCCAAAATAAAATATCATTTTTCCGACTCTTTTTTGTATTCATCAATTGCTGCAAACAGCTTGCTGCGCG
Source organism: Clostridiaceae bacterium (assembly GCA_016297645.1). GTDB lineage: Bacteria > Bacillota > Clostridia > Oscillospirales > Acutalibacteraceae > RUG806. The sequence continues at coordinate 7,116 of JAEDGF010000037.1, read as the reverse complement.
CTTCGCTGCAATCGCATTTCAGCTGAGCGGCCGCCATCGTAAGATGACCGCCACCGCCGAGTTTTTCCATTATGAGCTGAACATTTATCTGCCCGAGACTGCGTGCGGAAATGCACATTTTTTCACCGAGCGGATAAATTACGAAAGACGCATCCACCGCATTGATATTCAAAAGCTCGTCGGCAGCCTTTGAGCATATCTGCTTTTCGTTTTCGATTTTTTGATCAACGACCGAAACAGCGCACCTGCCGTACATCTTTGCAAGTGCAACTATTTTGCAGACTGCAATATTCTCCTCGGCAGTTCCGCAGAACAGCTTGCGCACGGCAACAGTGTCAGCCTTGCATTCTTTAAGGTAAGCCGCAGCCTGAAATGTCCGTACGCCGGCTCTCAGGGTATAGTCCTTTGTGTCGAGCATTATTCCGGCGAGAATTGCCTGCGCTTCTGTCGGAGTGAGCTTTGTGTGCGAATACTGCACAAGCTCGGTCACCATTTCACAGGTAGACGAAACAACCGGTTCCTGAAATTCTATCACCGAGCTGCCCGTTATGGGGTCGCGCGGTTTTCTGTGATGGTCGATTATAACCGTACGCAGATTCATTGTAAGAAGCTGCGGACATTCAACGAGTGTCGCGCGCATCGTATCGGTAATAACGAGAAGCGTTCTGTCCGACGCGAATTTTACCGCCTTTTCGGGGGAAATAAACAAATCGGGGCGTTCTCTTTCAATCATCGTAATAAGATTAAGCGCCATTGATGTTTCGCGATTAGCGACTATATGTACTTCTTTCTCCCGTGACCTTGCCATCGCTGCAATGCCGACGGCTGCGCCGATACAGTCGAAATCTCCGTACGAATGCCCCATTACAAGGATATCCGAGGAGGACTGAATAAGCTCGTCAAGGGCAGATGAGAACTGCCGCGACTCGGCTTTTCCGCGCTTTTCTTTGCCTATCGAAAAAGCGCCGTAGAAATCCTTTTCTCCGTTTTTGAGAATGACTGCCTGATCTCCGCCTCTGCCGCGGGCGTATTCAAGCATTTCCTTTGCTTCCGTTTCACACTCACGGAAGGTGCTTTTGCAGCCGACGCCTACGGAAACGGTCAGATCGGTTGAGTCGCCGTTGCCACAGACAAAATGGTGACTGCGAACCTTTTCAAGTATATCGAAATTCTTTTGAATGATAATGTCAAGATTTTCTTTTTCGGTGATCGCCGCAAATTTTCCGTTTGAAAATTTTCTGAAAAAACAGTTGTTTTCAGCCAACCATTTCGAAATAATGCCTTCGACCTCGGCAATGACTGAAACATACGACTCGTGGTCGAGTTCATCCTCTGCCTGTTCAAGCGAGTCCACGGAAATAAGGAGGACTGCCGGACGGGTGCGGACATAGTTTTTGCGGATATCTTTGAGCTTGGTATCGTCAACAAAGTACAGCGCCGCAAGCCCCTCGTCAATACACGAGGAATAAACGGTATACTTCCGTTTTTTCGCCCTCGATTCGACCGAATATCCCGTTTTCATCGCGTCATCAAAATTGATTTTCGGCAGTACCGAACGAATATTCATCCCGTCATATGAAGGGTATCCGCCGACGATTTCGGAGAAAAGCGTATTGAACCATTCAATACTTCCGTCGTCTTTTATAATGACCGTCGGGAACGGGAAATTTTGCAGTTCGTTTTCAATGCTTCCCCGTGACGACAGTATGGAATTGAGGATATCGATCTCCTCTGCTTTGCGCTTCACGGTGTCGTTGATTCTGTAAATCAGAACAGACGAAAGTGCCGCTGTGACGATAAGCTCGACCAAACCCACGATATGTGAAAAATTGAAGGTTATGCCGCTTACCGCTACGCAGAACAGAATAAGTATGAATGAGATCGGATTGCTTTTCAGAATGTCCTTTATTTTCAAAAACATCACTCCTTACGGGTGGCGTGCTGCTCATATTCCCCTTGCGGGTTCATTTTTTCCGCCGTATCACACCGCAAAAACATTGACTATTATAATCGGTGAGCGCCTTGTTTTGTCGAAAAGCGTTTTTGCAACGCTGTCTTTAAGACGCGATTTAAGTGCGGTTATATCCATGTTTACGGAATTTGAGTATTTTTCCAGCACGCGCTCGCACGCGTCCGTGATAAAGCCGTTAAGTTCGTTTGCGTTATTGACAAAAACAAAGCCCTTTGAATTTATTTCGAGCGGTGAAATAAGCTCCCCGGTGTAAGCGTCCGTTACCGCGGTAACTATAACTATACCGTCGGTTGAAAGCTTCTTTCTGTCGCGAAGCACTTCACTTCCCACATCGCCGACACCGGAGCCGTCAACAAACACTCTGCCGGCGGTAACGGGAGAAAGCCTTTTGATCGAATTTTTCGAAACTTCAATTACAGCGCCGAGATCGGGCACCATAATATCCTTGTGGGCTATTCCGACACTTTCCGCAAGGCGTGCGTGTTTTCTCATGTGCTTTTGTTCGCCGTGTACCGGGATAAAGAAACGGGGACGGACGAGATTCTGCACGAGCTTCAATTCCTCCTGTGCGGCGTGACCCGAAACATGAATTCCTAGACTCTTTTCGTACACGACCTCCGCACCGAGCTTCATAAGCTCATTTATGGTATTTGCAACTGTTTTTTCGTTGCCGGGAATGGGAGTTGCGGAAATTATAACAAAATCGTTTGCACCTATCGAAACCTTCCTGTGGTCGCCGAGTGCCATTCTCGACAGTGCCGACATCGGTTCGCCCTGACTGCCGGTCGTGATGATGACAACATCTTCGTCACGGTAGTTTCTCAGTTTGTCTATCGGGAAAATGATATCCTCCGGTACATTGAGATACCCGAGCTCTTTGCTTATCGCCGTGACATTTTCGAGACTTCTGCCGGAGAGAAAGACTTTCCTTCCGGTTTTCTTTGCCGCGTCGATTATCTGCTGAACACGATGAATATTTGAAGCAAATGAGGCGACAAGAATACGCTTGCCGGTTGCCTTGATGAATAGAGAATCGAGCGTTTCGCCGACAACTCTCTCACTCGGAGTATATCCGGTGCGCTCCGCGTTCGTTGAATCTGCCATAAGGCACATTACGCCCTCGTTTCCGAGTACGGCAAAACGGGCAAGATCCATTACGCCGCCGTCAATGGGAGTGTTGTCTATCTTGAAGTCACCGGTGTGAACAATAACTCCCGCCTTGCATTTTATCGCAAATGCGAGTGAATCGGGTATCGAGTGATTGACATGAATCGCCTCGACCGAGAAAGCGCCCGCTTCAATAATGTCGCCGGGCGAAATAACATTGAGCTTGCTGACTCCGAGCATTCTGTGTTCGCGGAGTTTGCCTTCGATAAGTCCTATCGTAAGGCGCGTTGCATACACGGGAACATTTATCGATTTAAGAAGATACGGAACTCCTCCGATATGATCTTCATGACCGTGCGTGATGAAAAGCGCTCTTACCTTGTCGGCATTGCGTTCTAAATACGAAAAATCGGGAATTACATAGTCGATACCGGGCATATCCGCGTCCGGAAACGACATTCCGCAGTCGAGGATTATCATATCGTTGTCGTATTCGAAAACGGTAAGATTCTTGCCTATTTCGTTAATACCGCCGAGGAAAGCGATTTTTACTCCCCCGCTCTTTTTCAGCTCGGACGGCGAAATGGAGGAATATCTCGACATTCCCGCCGCTCGCTTTTTCAGACTGTCCCGTGCGGCGCTTTCGCGTGTTTTTTTAGGTTCTTTCGCAGCTGTATCTGAAAGTGTCTGACGCTTTTTCGATACGGCTTTTTCCGTTGTTTTCATTTTTTGCGAAACGGTTTTTTTCTTGACTGCCTTCGTTTTTTTAGGCGCCGTTTCAAAAGAAGTATCGGCGGTCTTTTTTGCCTTTACGCTTCGGGAGGAAGCGGCTTTCTTTTCCGCCTTCTTTTTGGGCGCAGCCGACTCTGCGGTCGGTGTGCCGCTGCTGTTTATTTTATTTGCCATGTTTTCTCCTTGAAAAGTATATGTAAAGCGGCGGCTTCGAGTGGAAAAGCGCGCCGAAAAGTTCATAAAACAATTTACTGCCGGGCTGATGTCGGGTAAAGCAGACACCAAATGCATTAGCCCCTATATAATACTATTATTTTGTTGTATTGTCAATATCGCGTAGTTCAAATTTACGCTCGAACTCTGCCGTAAGCTCTTTGGCGGTTTCCATGTCCGCAGCTTCCACAAGAAGACGAATTCTGTCGGAATTTCCGAGCTGACGCATTCTGACAGTACCTTTTTTGCCGTCAACCGTGTAGTAAACATCGTTGCGGGCTGTTTTCTCTGCTCCCGTACTCAGTATTTTTGCTCTGACTTCGCCAGGTGTGCAGTTCGCGTTCATAACGCTTTTTCTGACGGCAAAATCCTTTTGCAATCGGCAGAGTTCTTCGAGCGTCAACCCTGTTACGGAAAGTATTCCGGCGAGCTTCGCACCTAAAAACAGCGCGTCGAAATTCCACAGATTATCAATAAGCGAAATTCCGGACACATCAATCTCTTCTTCCGAATTTTCAAATACCTCCGTTACCGTACAGCCGTATTCTTTTGCTTTCTCAAAAATGCAGTCGGGCGCATCTTCTTTCACAAGAATGCTCTTTCCCTCCGTAAAAACGGTTTCGGCAATGGCTGCCCTGATTCTGTCCGAGGAATAAAAATGCTCGTTTTCAAGGCAATACATATCCGTTCCGGTTTCGTTAAACAGAAACTGTATCCTTGTACTCGGAGTTTTTTCCGAATCGATATTTCTTTTTATAAATGAGTCGAAGGTTCTTTTTACCGTATCGTTTTCGCATTCGCAGCCGAGTGAAGGAAAATACTCGCCTTTCGTAAAAGCTTTGTTGAGCAGCGCACTGTAAACGGTTGATAGCAGATTCATCTTGAAGCAGTCCGTTATTTCATCGGAGTGAGCATAGGAAAAAACAGAAAATCTGTAATTGCTGCTCACTTTTCTCGCACTTTTTTGAGAGAAAGGCAACCCGTTTTTTCCGAAAAAGCTGAAATTCACAACATCGGAGGATGAGGAAATATAGACAAAAGCGTCAAGCGAACAGTAAGCGGAGTAAAAATAGCATTGTGCCTTGAACATCTTTTCAAAGTCATAGCAGACTGCTCCGCATGATCTTGCCCCCGAAAGAAGAAGCGAAGAATACAATTCCGAACACGGAGTGCCGTCGCATCCCACACCTATCCTTTTTATTGACGATGTGCTTGCAAGCGCCTGCCCTATTTTAGCGGCGTCCGAAACCGTAAATTGCGAAAACACATTACCGGATATCCCGAAAATATCGAATTCTGTTTTTTGCGGCGGCGTAAAAACGATATCGCCGCTTACGGTACTTTCGCTTCCGACTGTTTTCCCCGGCCATACCTTAACCGAACCGAGAGTTCTTGCGAAACGACCTACCTTAACGCCGTACCCGAGAACGCTTCCGCTTTCTATACAGCAGTTATCGGAAATTACAACGCCGTCGTCTATAACGGCTCCCGTAATATCGGTGGAATCGGCAACGGTACAGTCCGAGCCCAGTACGCTGCCGGATATCGTACAGTTGCTGCCGATAGTTACCCCTGAGCCTATTACGGTGTTCGGACCTATTGTACAGTTTTTGCCCATAAGAAAAAGCCGATCGATAAGACATGGGGCAATAATCGTGTTGCCGTTTTCGTCCGTTTCGTCCTTCGTATAAAGCCTGCCCGAATAGAGTACCTCCGCGCATTTATCCTTCAAAAGCTCGGAAGTGAGTGAAAGATAACTATCAAACTCCCCTATATCGCCCCATAACTCATCCGTTTTGTAGCACTTGAAAATTTTGCCCGAACCGATAAGACGCGGAAAAAGGTCGTTTGAGAAGTCATATTCGGTTTTGTCCGGGATCATTTTCAGTATATCGTCATTTATGAGGTAAGTGCCGGTGTTTATAAGGAAAGATTTTGCATTTTCCCATGTGGGCTTTTCTGAAAAACCGGTTATGGTACCGTCCGCTTCGGCAAGCACCGTACCGTATTCGCGCGGATCGTCACAATATTTGCCTATCAAAGTACACGAAGCGCCGCTTGCGGAATGATACTTTTCAATTTCACGCAGGTCAAACCCGAAAATATTATCTCCGCTCAGTATAAGCACCGGTTCATTGCTGCTTTTTATGCAGTTTTTAACGCCGCCCGCGGTTCCGAGAGGTTTATCCTCGGTAAAGTAGTGCAGACCGGCATTGAAATTCTGCGATTCGCAGTATGAAATTATATCCGCCGCCATATACCCGAGCGACAGATATATATCTTTTATTCCGGAGTTTATCAGTTTCATGATTATCTGTTTTAACACCGGAACATTCAGCAGCTTTATAAGAGGCTTGGGAACACTCTCCGTTAACGGTCTTAGCCTGCTGCCGATACCTCCGCACATGATAACTGCCCTCATAAAACATCTTCCTTTCGCTTTTAGAAATTCTCAGAGGTATTATTTCCCGAAAAACGGGCGTATAAACATTGTCCTTGAAATTTGCCGCGTTATGTGTTAAATTTTAGTAACAGATAAGAACAGGAGGGCTGACAAATGAAAACCGTTTTTCTTTACACGGACGGCGCGTGTTCCGGGAATCCAGGACCGGGCGGCTGGTGTGCGTATTTACGGTTCGGCAGCAGTGAAAAAGTATTGAGCGGAGCCGAGAAACACACAACAAATAACCGTATGGAGCTGTCCGCCGTTATCTTCGGACTCAGTGCACTGAAAGAACCGTGTAAAGTAAATTGCATTACAGATTCAAAGTATGTTTGCGATGCGTTTAACAAAAACTGGCTCAACTCGTGGCAGAAAAAGGGTTGGAAAAAAGCGGACGGCAAACCTGTTATAAACATCGATCTTTGGGAACAACTTGTAAAGCTGACAACTTTACACGATGTGAATTTTCAGTGGATAAAAGGGCATAACGGGCACCCGGAAAACGAGTTTTGCGATAAGACGGCTGTTGCCGAACTGCAAAAATTTTTGTAAGAAAATCTGTCTCTCGGGTTATGTTTTCCGGAAAATCTTTTGGCTTAGGCTGACGGGACTTGAACCCGTGTCGGTTTTGACCGGCTGATTTTCGCTC
>JAEDGF010000121.1 GCA_016297645.1 Clostridiaceae bacterium | reverse complement strand
GTCTGCTTTTCGGCTCGGCTGCCGGGGCTTAATAAAAGGTGTAAATCACCGAAACCCGCTGAACGGCTCAGCTGCCGAGAATTGAAAGTACACGGTTCGAGGACAATTCTTCGAATTTCCGTCCGTCTGTTCTTCGGCTCGGCTGCCGGGGCTTAATAAAAGGTGTAAATCACCGAAACCCGCTGAACGGCTCAGCTGCCGAAAATTGAAAGTACACGGTTCGGGGACAAGACTTCGGATATCCGTCCGTTCTTCGGCTCAGTTGCCGGAGCTTGAAAGACCTATATCGCCGAAGCCCTTAGAACCGAATATCCTGTTGATGATATCGTTGTTCTTTTTGAGCATATCGCCGAATATCTTACTCGCCTTCGACTGCTCGGCTTTCGGTGCATATACGCCGATTTCGACAAGCATGGAGTAGAACTTTTCAAGAAGCGCGTTGTCCGACTCGTAGTCATTTACCGTGTTTTCGGTCATGGCGATGACTTCGTCGTAGAGCGCCTGCTGCTCGGCGGTAAGCACATAGCCGTTTTCGGCGCAAAACTTATTGAGGTCGGGTATCCAGCTTCTTTTAAGTTTTTTGAGGTTTCTCGCGCCGTTGAACTGCGGATAGTAAACGCCGTCCTCTGCGAGGTTATCGCAGTCCGCAACGCTCTTTATCGTGCCGAGCGCAAGGTCGATAGCCGTTGCGATAGCCGTGTTATTGTATTCAAGCTCGTGCTTCTGACCGTAGAAGAACCAAGTTCTGTCGGGATAATAAGTTGTGGAAATATCGATCGTACCGTCGGGAGAAAGGCGTCTGCCGGCGGTGTTTTCAAACTTATCCTTATACGAAACGAACGAAGTTCCGGGTGCGGTGGAGGAGATATTGATTATCTCGTCGGAGTTTGTAAGCTCGGCGTGCTTCATGAAGCCGAACACCTTGTAGTCGGAGGTAACGGCACCGTAAGGAAGTCCGTAACCGGCGATGAACGAAACGGGAATGCCCTGTTTTTCGAGTGCGGCGAAGCGCTCTTTAAGTGTGCTTTGTGCCTCGTGATATGCGTCAGCCTCTTTGAGAACGGATTCGGACTTTATAAGAGGTCTTATCTCGTCATAGGAGTAGTCGGGGATAAGAGCGAGAAGCGACGGAGCATCGAGGAAAACCGTTTCGCAGAGAATGCGAACCGCCTGGTCAATAAAGCTGCGAAGAGCCGCCTTCGGGAAAATGCGCAGAGCCACATTTACGACATAGCCCCAGGGTGCGCCTACGAGATCGCCGATGATGCCGTTGTAGAAAAGATCGGCGGAGTTATCCGCATATTCCTGTTTAAGAAGATCGGTAACGACATCGCTGCCGTTCCAGCAGCCGACAATGGATACAACGCGTCTGACATGGTTATCTGCCTTCTGCGGATATTTCGCAAGGTATGCGCTTACGACCGACGCGCCCATCGACATGGGAACGAGGACGACATCCTTCGCACCGACCTTGTTGTCGGTGAGAATGGTTTCGATAAAGTCGTGCAGACCGCTTACATTCTGCGAGGTGTAGGAGAAAGCGCAGTAGTTGTAGCAGTAGAGGTAATCCTCATAGTTTTTGCCGAGTCTTTTTTCGGCTATCTCCGCACAGGGGATCGAGCCGTAGAAGCGGCTTTTTGCTTCGCTGTCGAAGTTGCCGTTTTCATCGGTAACGCCGGGATACTCCGAAAGGGGCATCGTGTAACGGGGAGTTACCACTCTGTCGCTGCCCTTGCCGTTCTCATCAATTATATTGTAAGAGAACAGATTGGATATAAGCGTTCTGACATCGTCGTCTTTTATGGTATTTCTTCTTGTGAAAACCGAGAGAAGCAGATTGAAAGCGATCTTCATTACCGCCTTTATGCTCGACTTCTCTTTAAGAGCCGCGCCAAGCTCGTTCGAGAACAGATTCCATCTGCCGGAATACTTTCGCTGAGCGATAAGGGGCGCATAGTTTTCGTAATCTTGAAGTGTTCCGTTTTCGAACGCGCCGTCACGGGTATACTCCTCGTCAAAAAGGTACGAGAACGACTGCCCGATGCCGGTGACGAAAAGAATGATGCTGTTTTCGCCCTCCGCAAACGCGCTTTCAAGGCTGTCCGCTGTTTTTACGGTGGGGACGGCAGTTTCGTTTTTGACCGTCTGCGCCGAAGCGGGGACAACCGCGAACGGAACAAGCAAAGCTGTGCAGAGAATAATTGCGACTGCTGTTTTCATTGTATGATCCTCCGATTATTTCCTATTGTCATGATAACACAAATGCTCCTTTTTTGCAATAACAAAAAAGAGAGCCGTTTTCAGTGCATTTTGCACAAAAAAACAAAGAGGATTCAAAAAATTATGCCTTACAGCCATTCTCGGTCACACGATGACGGCAACGACATGGCTTGAGCTGTCCACAATTTTTCCGACGAGCTTTTCCAGACACCCGGAATACGGATGACGGGTAAAGATATATTCCTTTTCGCAGTGTTCCATTGCGGAGAAATAACAGTCGCGGACATCCTCGTCCCACGAAGCGCACATCTCCTCATACGGAATGATCGCGTCAAAGCGAATCTCGGGGTGATCCTTTTGTAAATCACAAAGCCCGTCCGCGATTACTACCCCCGGTTCGTTCATCACGCACACAAAATATGTGTTGCCCGCGTCGATAAGTTCTTCAAGCCCCTTTTTCACACGCTCTTTCAGGTGTGTCCTGTTTTCCCATGCGGATTCCTTTCCGGGAATCCCGATGATTTTGCATTTATCAGTGTTTTGCATTGCTTTTCACCTTTTCCTTTTCTTGTACGCCCTTTATTTTGTTTTTTAACACATATATACCACACCCGAAATGAAAAATTTGTCGAAATATGGCGGATGAAAAAATTTTTTTCGTTTTTCTGTTTATTGCCCCCGTTTTGCCCCGTTTTATGTGCAAAAAACCGACGCATGCCCGAAAAAAGCGTCGGCAAGCAGCCACGCCGGCTCCGCTTTGTGCACGGTAACATATTGTGTGCGGCGGCGTATAATACAGTGCGGAACGAAATTCCGCTTCAAAAGAATTATTCCTCAAAAAAGGAGGTTTACCATGCCGAGATATCAATATAATAACAATTGCACGAGCAACTTCAACGAGCCGACTATTCACAGATGTTGTCCGTGTGACTGTTCGCCTGTTATTCCCACGCCGCCCATTCCGCCTACGCCTCCCGTTATCGTAGGGCCTACCGGGCCTACCGGCCCCACGGGCGCAACGGGCGCAACGGGACCTACGGGTCCTCAGGGAATCCCCGGAGCAACGGGTGCCGCCGGAGCGGCAGGTCCCACAGGTCCTCAGGGCTATCCCGGACCGGCAGGCGCAACCGGGCCTACGGGCTTACAGGGACCTCAGGGGCCTCAGGGCTTTACGGGAGCGACGGGTGCCACTGGTCCTACCGGACCTCAGGGTCAGCCCGGAGCTGTCGGAGCGACAGGTCCTACCGGACCTCAGGGTCAGCCCGGCCCTCAGGGCGAAACCGGAGCCACAGGTGCAACTGGCGCGACAGGTGCGACAGGTGCAACAGGTGCTACCGGTCCCACAGGTCCCACCGGACCTCAGGGTATAGCCGGTGCGACAGGCGCGACAGGTGCGACGGGTGCAACAGGTGCTACCGGACCCACAGGTCCCACAGGTCCTCAGGGCGAAACCGGAGCCACCGGTGCAACGGGTGCGACAGGTGCGACAGGTGCAACAGGTGCTACCGGCCCCACGGGTCCCACAGGTCCTCAGGG
>JAEDGF010000036.1 GCA_016297645.1 Clostridiaceae bacterium | reverse complement strand
GAGCGAAAACCAGCCGGTCAAAACCGACACGGGTTCAAGTCCCGTCAGCCTAAGCCGAAAAACGGCATTGGCACATCAGCTGTCGGTTTTATTCTATCAAATTGCGGTAAAAAGGTCAATAGCATACGCGCCGGACGAGTCGGAAAATATAGGCTGACGGGGGTCGGATCGTCGGGTGGGTGCAATCGGTGAGCTGCAACAAAAAAGATTGTTTCCCCCTCTGCTTGCTTGTAGGACGCACTCGTGCTACTATATAGGTATAAACGGAACGGAGGGAAGAGTATGGACAAGAAATTACTGAAAGAAGTCCTCGGGGTCGTGGTGACCGCTTTTTGTATCTGCTTTTTCGTTGCGACTCTGGCGAACGGTTTTCCGTCGCTCTATTTTGATCGCTTCGGCGGATATATCCCGTCGACAATGACGGAGCCTGTGTTTGTGGCGGTTGCTGTGTCCTTGACATGGTATCTCCACGGCAACAAAACCGCCAAAAAGAGCGGCTGGACACCTGTTATTGCGGCACTGCTGACGGTTTTTATTTACTGCTTTTTGCTTTTCTCTCAGTTTTATTTTGTCACGGCTGTCGTTATCACCGTGCTTGCGGCGGTCGGTGCGGTCTGCCTGTATTTTTATCTCTCCGGAATGAGAAAAAAGGAAAACAGAACGGTCAAATTCAAACGACATTGCCGCGAAGTCACCGCGTTTCTTACCGCCGCCGCGCTGTGCGCCGTCCTTGCCGTCCCGTCCGTTATCGGGTACTGTAAGGAGTACATGGGCAAGGACGAAATGAAGAAGCTGTCGGAGGTCAATTCCGAAAAAGCGGCAAACGGACAGCTCCAAACAGAGGACTACGATGAGTTTATTCTGAAATCCTCGTTGGCGGAATGGAAGGAGCTGACGCGTGACGAAAAGGCGGATATTCTGTATAAAATAGGTGTGGCTGAGGCAAAAAATCTCGGGATAGACGACTATATGTCCATCTCTTTTTCCGCCGTGAAGATGCCGCTTCCCCGGCTTGCCTACTACGATAACAACGATCGCACGGTGGCTCTGAACAAAGCGCATATCGACAACGGCACAGCCGAGGAAAATGTCGATTCGCTGCTCCACGAGATATTTCACGCCTATCAGCACTACCTTGTGGAAAAGCTGGATTTCGACAACGAGCTTGTAAAAAACGGATATTACTTCGAGCAGGCGCGCCGTTGGAAGGATAATATCACAAATTACCGCCCCTCTGCCGTGTACGGCTACGACGAATACTATTCGCAGGCGCTCGAAGAGGACGCACGCGCGTATGCCGAAAGCCGCCTTCCCGATTTTTTTCCGGACAAAACCGACAAAAGCGGCAGTGAAGCAGCGACTGCGGAAGCAAAAGGCTGATAAACAAAAGTAAAAACAAAAAAACGGTGAAGGATCGCGCGTACCGGCAGCAGTGCCGGCATTACACGGTCTTTCACCGTTCAATTTATTCTGTTTTTTTAGGCTGACGGGATTCAAACCCATGTCGCCCGTCAGCCTATGCTTGCGTGTTTTTCTCCGTCTGTCCGTAAACGCCGCTTAGCCGGGCGTGCAGACCCCGTGAGCAGTGTTCTTTACAGAAGCTCGTAGGTGTCCTTTGCTATCATGAGCTCCTCGTTTGTGGGGATAACGAACACTTTTACCTTGCTGTCGGGCGTGGAGATGTCTATCTCCTTGCCCCTGAGAGCGTTCTTCTCCTCGTTTATCGTTATGCCGAGGAAAGCGAGCTTGTCGGCAACTCTCGTTCTGTACTGGGGGTTGTTCTCGCCGATACCGCCTGTGAAGATGATCGCGTCAACTCCGCCCATGGCTGCGGCAAAACCGCCGATGTACTTTGTGAGCTGGTGGCAGAAGATGTTCTCGACGAGCTTTGCTCTCTCGTCGCCCGCCTTTGCGCGCTGCTCGATGGTGCGGTTGTCGCTCGTGTCGCCGGTCAAGCCGAGCATACCGCTCTTCTTGTTCATTACGGTGTCCATCTCATCGGGTGTGAGATTGTATTTTTTCATCAGTGTGGTGACGATTGCCGGGTCAATGGAGCCGCAGCGTGTTCCCATCATTATGCCTTCAAGGGGAGTAAGACCCATTGTGGTGTCAAGGCACTTGCCGTCAACAATCGCGGAAATAGAGGAGCCGTTGCCGAGGTGGCACGAAACTATCTTGCTGTGCTCGGGAGAACCGAGAAGCTCAATGCATCTTGCGCTTACGAATCTGTGCGAGGTGCCGTGGAAGCCGTAGCGGCGGATGCCGTCCTCCTCGTAATACTTGTAGGGGAGAGCGTACATATACGCATAGTCGGGCATTGTCTGGTGGAAAGCCGTGTCGAAAACCGCGACCTGAGGTACGCCGGGGAGAAGCTCCTCAAACGCTTCGATACCTTTGAGGTTTGCGGGGTTGTGGAGAGGTCCGAGCGGAATGCACTCTTTTATAGCCTCTTTTACAGCCTCGTCAACTCTTACCGAGCCGCTGAACTTGCTGCCGCCGTGCAGAACTCTGTGTCCGACAGCCTTGACTTCGCTTATGTCCTTCATGACGCCGAGCTTTGCGTCGGTGAGAGTGGCAACGAGCTTTTTGATAGCGTCCGTGTGGTCGGACATGGGAGGAAGCATTTCCTTGTCGATGAGCTTGACGGACTTGCCGTTTTCATCGGGCTTTTTGTGTGTAAACTCGGGCAGAGAGGTGCCGAGCTGGGCAAAAATGCCGTTGCAAAGCTCCGTTCCCTCGGGCATATCAAATACGGTGTATTTGAGTGATGAGCTGCCGCAGTTTATAACGAGTTCAATCATTCTTCATATCGTCCTTTTCTTATTTTTTTACGAAAGACATTATAACACATCGCACGGCAGATATCAACGGCAAATTTTCGGGATACGCGTTTTTATCGCATTTTTGACCTTTTATGAAAACCCGGAGAAGCGGTATCGGGTTTTTTTGCTTGAAGCCGTTCGGTTTTTTTGCGTCCTTCGAGCGCCGCCGCGCCGCTTTTTTTGTTATTTATTTGTTGCGGCTGGGGGGATTGGGGCAGTCCATTGCATTATCGATCCTCACGGTCGGAGCCGCCCATCTGACCGCATTGAGTATAACGCGCTGCACGGACGGGTCGCGGTAGGTCGGGAAGGTTTCGTGACCGGGCTGGAAGTAAAACACCTTGCCGTTGCCGCGCGTGTAGGTAACACCGGAACGGAAAACCTCTCCGCCCGAGTACCAGCCCATGAAAACGATTTCGTCCGGCGTGGGAATGCCGAACGGCTCGCCGTATGTTTCTTCGGCAGGAAGCTCGAAGCAGGTGTCTATTCCCGCCGCTATCGGGTGTGAGGGCTTTGCGACCCACACGCGCTCGAAGTCGCCGCTTTCACGCCATATAAGCGAGCAGGAGGTACCCATAAGGCGCATGAAGGGCTTCGATTTATGCGCGGAGTGAAGGAATATCGCGCCCATGCCGTTCAGTACGGCTGTCTGAACCTTTTCGGCTACCTCGTCCGGGACTTTTTCGTGGCGGCAGTGTCCCCACCAGATAATAACATCGGTGTTTTTGAGCACCTCATCCGTTATTCCGCAGTTCTCGTCGTCAAGCGTTGCGGTCGTGACGGTGATGTCGTCCTCCTTGCCGAGAAAATCGGCTATCGCGTTGTGGATGCCGTTGGGATAAATCTCCGACGACGCGTTGTTTTTATCTTTTTCATGGAAGAATTCGTTCCAAACAAGAACTCTTATCATTTTACATTTCAACCTCACTTTGTTACACTTTTTTTACAATTTAAGTGTAGCATTTTAATGAGAGATTTGCTACTATATATTTAACGAAAATTTGTAAAAAATTGCGAACCGAGGATGAAGTATGGAAGCAGTACACGAAAAAGCAAAAACGGTGGACGGAGTCACAGCACCCGTTGAATGCCTTGAACTTACAAAAAAAGCCGACTCCCCCGACCTTTATGCGCATTTTCACGATTATGTCGAGCTGCTGTATCTCGTCGACGGCGAAATGAATGTATGGCTCAACAACAAGGAGTTTTCCTTAGGCAAAAACGAGCTCATGATAGTCAACTCCAACGAGAGCCACCGCGTGGAATCGGTCGCAGAGAAAAGCGAATATTTCGTAATAAAGCTTGCGCCCGAAATTCTCTATTCTTCAAACGGCTCGGAAAAAGAGACCCGGTACATTCTGCCCTTTCTGAGTGCCGTTTCCACCCAGCCGAGAGTGTTCCCGGCTGATTTCGTGACGCAGTCCGGGATTCCCGATCTCGTCAGGGACGCGGTGATAGAGTGGAAAAGCCGCACTGACGGCTACGAACTCGGGCTGAGGGGCGATGTCCTTAAAATTTTCCGGTGCGTTATCTCTTATCTCTCGGGAATGGGTGTCGATATAAAATTTTCGGCAGGCTCGGGCAGTATGTATTCGATATTCACCGAAATAATAGACTATGTCAACAAGAACTTTACCTCGTGTGACGAAAGGGAGGTCGCAAAAAGGTTCAAGGTAAGCTACAGCTATTTTTCGCGTACCTTTAAGCAGATAATGAATGTCAGCTTCAAGGAGTATGTGAACGGACTGCGCATAAACGAGGCGCAGCGCCTGCTTCTCACCACAACAAAGAGCATTACCGACATTTCGATGGATCTGGGCTTTTCGTCCCCGAGCCACTTTATAAATGTTTTCAGACTGCAAATGGGACGCGCCCCGAAGCAGTACCGCAAGAGCCTGCGCGCGGAGGACGCTCCGTCCGACAGCCGCCCGGAGGGAGAAGTTGCAAAAGAGAACGGGTGACCGCCGGACTTCGCACGATGCCGGATCTCCGTAATATAAATGATAAAGAACCGCATTTTTCCGAAAAAAACAAAACGGAAAAACAGCGGTTTTTTGTTTTATGCCCCGGTGATGGCTGCGCCATGTACGCTTGCTGACGCAAGTCAAGACGAAAAGGGCGAAAAGTGCCGAAAAGGGGCACTGACGGGCGACATGGGTTTGAATCCCGTCAGCCTATGATTACGGTGCCGTCACAATAAAGCATAAATAAAGCGGTGTGTTTTTTTTGTAATACAAAGTCCCGTGCTTTTCGACAGATACTGCTCGCGGCGGACCCCCTTAAAAAAGATTTTGCTTTTTTCACGGCAGATAGTTTTTGGTAATTGAAAAAATTTTACCGGTATGATAAACTGTAACCGTAACTGCACCCGTCTGAGGGCATTCCGTTCGAATGGCGGATAAAAAGGACGGCCGGCAGCCCTTTGCGCTGTCGTCCGGGCAGGCGTTTTCGGAAAGGAATTGAACGCAATGGCAAAAAACAAGGATATCTCTTTTGCTGATAAAATATGGTACGGTACCGGCGCTGTCGGACTTGATTTGAGCTACGGTATGTTCTACGGCAAATTAAACCGCTATCTTACCGATGTTCTCAACCTCGGCCCCGGCTTTCTCACCGTGCTTACGGCGTTTGCCCGTATATGGGACGGCATAAACGACCCCATGATGGGCAGCATAGTCGACAACAGCTTTTCAAAACGCGGAAAGTACCGTCCGTGGGTCATGCGAGGCGCACTTCTCAACGCCGTTGTGCTGTTCTTCCTGTTTTTCAACCCCGGGTTCGACACCTCGTCACACGGTATCGGTATATATGTATACATAGCGTTTATGTATGTCCTGTGGGGCATGACGAACACCATGGCGGATATCCCCTATTGGAGCATGGTTCCCTCGTTCACCACCGACCCCGGAGAACGCAGCATTATAGCGACCGTTGCGCGTACCTTCTCCGGACTCGGTCAGGGCATAGTCGAAATAGGCGCACCCATTCTTCTCAACCGCTTCGGCGTGCTTATCGGCGAAAACAACTACCGCTGGACTCAAAAGGGCTACACGGTGTGCGTTCTCATCTGCTCGCTGTCGCTCGTCTTTTTCGCGTTCCTGTCAATGAGCCGGGTAAAGGAAACGGTGCAGACAAAGCCGAAGGACAAGTTCTCGTTCCGTCAGATATTCGATGTTATAAAGAATAACGACCAGCTGCGCATCTTCATGCTTTTTGCAATGCTTTCAAACGCCGGCTTCTACACGACTTCGGGCGTTAAAGATTACTTCTTCGGAATAGTCCTCGAAAACTCGAAGGCGCAGAGCCTTTTCAATACCTTCGGTGCTGTCGGCTCGATTGCCGGTCTGGCGGTCATCCCCGTTATGATGAAGTTCACCACGCGCAGACGGACATATCAGTTCTCTCTGTCGCTTGCCCTTGCGGGATATATAGGAATGTTCCTCTCCGGACAGATATTCGCAAGCACCATGCTTCTCAATATCTTCTTCCTTATAACTCAGATAGGCACAGCGTCGATGTTCGTGTCGCAGACGGTGTTCCTCTCCGATGTTGTCGACTACGGCGAAGTAAAGACCGGCGACAGAAAGGAATCCGTTACCTTCTCCATGAAGGGCTTCCTGCAAAAGATGGCGTATACGCTTCAAACGATCATTCTGTTCTCCGTTTTGGGTGCGGTTGGATATAAAAAGTGCAAGCCGGACGCAAACGGAATAATCGTCTACCCCGCAAAGGTCAAGAACGCGGTAGCGGCTGTAATGTACATAATCCCCCCGGTGTTCTTCCTGCTCTCGATAATCGTATTCTCTACCCGCTTCAAGCTCCACGGCGCGTATATGGAGGACATAACCGCCAAGGTGACCGCCGCACGGGAAAAGAGAATGGAGCAGACGCAGCAGTCCGAAAACTGAAAAACGCGGCTTAATAACCGTCAGTTTTCCGCCGTTTTGCGGGGGACTGACGGAAAAAACCGTTCACAAAATGTAAAGAAAGTGTGAACTTCTTTATAAATACTTTAAGACTATTGACACTTTGTCATTTGTTTGGTATTCTTTGCGTATCAAGTAAAGTGACGAAGTGTCATTTTTTTATAAAAAGAGCCGTGACGGAGCGCGTTTTTCGGTCTTTTTGCCCTGTTTGGGCGCCGTCCCTTTCAAAGGGCTGTCCGCAGCGCCGAAAAAACGGCTGAACATATGTGATTTTAATTGTATTTTATTTTCGGAGCGATATAATGAAAGAATGTCCCGACAAGAAAACCGAAAAAAGAATGAAGATAATAGAAACGGCGTACCGGCTCTTTCAGCAGAAGTCGGTAAGCTCCACCGCGGTCGATGATGTCGTTAAGGCGGCAGGCATCGCGCGCGGCACCTTCTATCTCTACTTCAAGGACAAAAGCGACCTGTTGGAGCAGATAATCCTGTTTAAGAGTACCGAAACCATGCGTCAGCTGCTTACGGAAGCGCAGCGGCGGCTCGACTCGAAGGAGGTTCCGTTCACGGAGATCGCGGGCAGCTTTATAGATATGTATATAGACTTTCTCGTTTTGCACGCAGACGTGCTTGCGGTGGTAACGAAAAACATATCGTCCTGCCTTAAACTTTTTCCGTCGTTCTACGATAAAGAGATAGAAGCTGTCTACAATAAGATAACGGAGATGTTCGTGCAGAGCGGCTGCCCCGAGGAACGCGTGCACAGAACCGTTTATATCATTGCCGATCTTATCGGTTCCGTCTGCTCGGACGCGATTTTAGGCGGCAAGCCGTTTACGATAGACGAAATCAGAGGAGATGTGAAAACCGCCGCGCTCAGTATAGTTTCGGGCGCACTCGGCGGAAATCGCGAAAAGGAGGATGAACAATGAAAAACAAAACAGCGAAGCTCATAAGCGTTCTGTTGGCGGCTGTAATGTGCTTTTCGTTCCTGCCGCTGACGGCGTTTGCCGTGAGCTATCCGCAGGGCGTTACTCAGTCGGACGCGGCTGCCGCACTGCCTAAGGCGGAAAAGCTCGTCGGGTCGCTTATAAAGCAAAACGGCGGCACAGCCGAAATAAAGAAGAATATTTACGCGTCGTTTTTTGCGGACGATACAATAAACGCGATATTTAAGGGCGTATATTCGTCCCTTTCCGAAAACGAATCCATGCTCGGTACTCTCGGGGTAGATATTTCACCGGCTGCTCTTGCTGCGGCGCTCAAAAAATATCCGGAGATAAGCTCTGCCGTGTCCTCGTGCGCAAGCCTTGCCGAGGTCATTAAAAAATCGGCTTCCTTCAAGTGGGGCGTTAAAACGAAGGCGGAGTTCTCGTCCGCCGTGGCAGCCATGTTCTCACCGCTCAACGAGCTTTTGTACACTCTTTTGTGCGGCGGTACATACAAGGTGGGCGTGCTTATAAGCGTAAAGGGCGATAACGGCTACAAAAACGCGATAGTTCCGCTTCTGAATGCTCTCAACTGCCCGTCCGTAATGACGCAGGAGGACTACACGAAAAAAGCCGGCGCAAACCGCGCGAACATGGTAAAAGCACTGTTTGAGATGATATTTGCCTCACTCGACAAGATAATCGAAAAGCCCGTTGACGGACTTACGACCGTTCTGCCGTGCGTTGCGTACTATCTTAAAAACGGCGGTCTGTCCGAATCCGTAAAAACGCTCATTTCCCCGTTGCAGGTAAAAATCGCCGGTCTTTTCTCGCTCGGCGGCATAAGCAAAATAGTCGAAAATTCGGCGCTGCTGCAAAACTCCGCCGACCTTACAAAAACTCTCGAAAAGCTCGATCTTGCGTCCGCCATGGGCGTTTCGGGCGATATAAAGCTCGCAAAGATAGACCTTGACGCGTTCGCTTCGTGCGCAAAGGTGTCCGGCTCGACAATTACGGCGGATAAAGAAGCGGCGTTTATAACTCTGATGCGCTTCATTATCGACACCGCCAAGCTCAACAGGAGCGCCATTCCGCAGCTTATCCCCGGTGCCGAGGCGGCAGGCGAGTCCTTAAACAAGCTGTTCTCGAAATCCACCGACGAGATAATAAAAATGATAATAAAGCTGCTCACGCTCTCCTCTTCGGCAGGAGTGCTGGAATACAGCTGGCAAACGCCGGAATTCACCCCCGGCACTATCGAATTCACGCCGAACCTCACAAGGGAAAACTACGAAAAGGTTCTGGACGGACTTGACGATACATTAAACGAATTCATGAAGGAATTTACCGATAAGGGTACGCTTTCGGGCATTATCGGCTCCTCGATATACTCAAACAAGCTGCTGACGGAGATAGTCAAAAAGCTCTACGGCGCGTTGGATGAATCGGGCGCGGGCGGACTTCTCTCCATGCTCGGTGCCTCAGCCGACATAACGGGAGTGGCAAACGCCGTTTCTTCAAGTTATCCGAGGGCTGCCGCCGCGCTTAAAAAAGCCGGCAGCTGGGATAAGCTCTCCTCGTCGTCCGTATCATGGGGCTTCTCGGACGGCAGCCGCGCAGGCTTCTCGGCGGCGCTCACAAAGGTATTGTCACCCTTCGTCCCCATTTTCAGGTTCATCCTCGCTGAGGGCAGCATAAATATAATGGATGCCGTCACCGTTTACGGCGGCGCGGGCTACAACACGGCTGTGATACCGCTGCTTGAAGCGCTCGGGTGCGACGCGGACTCGATAAAGACCTACGACGAATACAAGCGCTCCGCAGGCGACGCGGTGATAACCGACATTACAAAGCCCCTGTTCGAGCTGCTCGACAGACTCGTCAATAAGCCCGTCTACACGCTCACGAAAATACTGCCCAATATCGACTGCTTTCTGAACTCGGACGGCATTTCGCAGTGTGTTAAAAATCTTCTGTACCCCGTGACGCAGCTGCTCGACGCCATCGGACTTTCCGATGTTATGCCGGACGATTTCATAAACATGGAGCAGACGCTCAGCATTTCGTCCCTTACGAAATCGCTTATCTCCGGCGGCACTCTCCCCATAAAGCTGCCCGAGCCGGATCTCAACAAGGCTGCATCCCTCGGCACGGCGAAAACGCTTGCAAGCAAGCGCACCTACAACGGTTCGCCCGTCAACTACACATATATAGAAGCCGACCAGCCCGCCATCCTCGTTACGGCGCTCAGATATATCGTGAATGCCCTTAAAACCGAAGATAACGCCGCGTTTTTGTCGGACGCTCTGAAAAACGGCATGGGCGACAACGAGATGATGTCGATGTATACCGCCAACATGGGCGAAAAGCTCGGCACGATGACCACGGATGAAGTGATAGAGTGGCTCTATAAGCTCCTGTTCTCCGAAACGCCGAAAAGCGAACACATCACGGAGGACGGAACTCCCCCGACCATCATTTATCAGGCTCCTGAAAAGACCTCGCCCGTCACAAAGGGCGTTATCATAGGTGTGTCGATCGCAGCCGTACTCGCGCTGATCGTTTTCCTCAGCCGGTTTGATTTCGGTAATTACCGTCAGCGCCGCCGTCACCTGAAAGAGAAGAAAAAGAAGATAAAGCAGGCATTGAAGGCGCATTCGCCCTTTAATCAGTCGAATACGGACGGCGACCCGGTGCTGCTGAACGAAAAGGAATCGGCAGAACGCGAAAAGCTTGCGGAATACGCCCGCGAGGCGGACGAAGCCGAGCGCCGCAGAGCCGAAATCGCCGCCTCGCGCGATGCACTCAAAACCGCAAAGGCGGACAGGGAGTATGTCAAGCTCGCCGTAAGGCGCGACAGAGCCGTGCGCCGTTTGGAAAAGAACAACCGCAAAGCGGATAAATACTACCGCCGTGCGCTTAAAGAAAACGATAACAAGCGCAAGTAAGGAGGAAAACAGATGCTTATACTTAAAGATATAGTCAAAGATTATACTGCCGGGGACACCACCGTCAGAGCCTTGAAGGGAGTCAGCATAAACTTCCGCGAAAGCGAGCTTGTTTCCATTCTCGGTCCCTCCGGCTGCGGCAAGACCACCATGCTCAATATTATAGGCGGACTCGACCGCTATACGAGCGGCGACCTGATGATAAACGGCAAATCCACCAAGGAATTTACCGACGGCGACTGGGACACCTACCGCAACCACTCAATAGGCTTCGTTTTCCAGAGCTACAACCTTATCCCGCATCAGACGGTGCTTGCCAATGTCGAGCTTGCCCTCACCCTTTCGGGCGTCAGCAAAAAGGAGCGCCGCGAGCGTGCTGCCGAGGCACTGCGCAAGGTCGGACTCGGCGAACAGCTCAACAAGCGCCCGAGTCAGATGTCCGGCGGTCAGATGCAGAGAGTTGCCATTGCCCGTGCAATCGTAAATAACCCCGATATCATTCTCGCCGACGAACCCACCGGCGCACTCGACAGCGAAACGAGCGTTCAGATAATGGAGATCCTCAAAGAGATAGCCCAGGATAAGCTTATTATCATGGTTACTCACAACCCCGAGCTTGCAAAGAGGTATTCGACGAGAATAATCAGCGTCCTCGACGGTGAGATAACCGACGACACCGACCCCTTCACCCCGACCGAGGCGGACTTTGAGGGCGAAAAGGAAAAATCTGCGGAGGAGAAGAAAAAGGGCAAAAAGCCCTCCATGTCCACCGCCACGGCGTTCTCCCTCAGCCTTCGCAACCTTACCACCAAAAAAGCCCGTACCTTCCTTACCGCCTTCGCGGGCAGCATAGGTATTATAGGAATAGCACTCGTTCTGGCGCTTTCAAACGGTATCGAAAGATACATAGACAAGGTGCAGAACGACCTTTTGCTTGCGTTCCCCGTTACGGTCGAGCGGCAGGCGATAGACATGAACAATGTTCTCAGCTCCCTTACGGACCTCGGCAAGTCCATCATGGAAACCGAACACGACCTCGATGAGATATATGTAAACAATACCTTCACCGAAATGGTGAACACCTTCGTTTCGCAGTCTGAATCGAACAACCTCAGGAGCTTCCGTCAGTACATCGAGGACAACCGCGCCGAGTTCGACAAAATATGCAACGATATTCAGTATAAGTACGAAACACCGCTCAATATCTACCGCATGGACGGCGAGGAAGGCACCGTCAAGGTCAATCCCAACTCCATGATGACGGAAATGATGAACATGGCAGGCTCCGGTTCCTCCTCAATGATGAGCATGACAAGCTCCATGTCAAATATGTTCTCCTCGTCAGTGTCCGATATATGGACTCAGCTTATAGGCGACAACGACCTTATTTCGAAGCAGTACGATGTCATCTACGGCAGACTGCCCGAAGCGTATAACGAAGTCGTTCTCATAGTAGATAAAAACAACGAGATAAACGAAATGGTCATGTACGGACTCGGTATCAAAAACCAGGAGGAATTCATGACCGACATCATGAGCAAGCTCGCAAGCGGCGAGGAGCTTACAAGCGAAGTTGTGGATAAGTACACCTACGAGCAGGTAACGCAGATGAACTTCAAGCTCCTGCTCAACTACCAGTATTTCGTCAAGGACGCGGAAAAGGGTACATGGACAGACCACCGAGACAACACCGTTTTCGTTAAGAAGCTCCTTGAAGATCAGGGCGTGGATATAAAAATAGTCGGTATCATTCGTCCCGACCCCAACAATGTCATGAGCGTCGGCACAGGCTCCATCGGCTACACGGACGCACTCATGGAGTACGCTCTCAACTCCACCCTCAGCAGCGAGGTCGTTCAGCAGCAGCTTGCCGATCAGACCACCGATGTCGTCACCGGCAAAAAGTTCAACACCCTCACGGTGAACGACTTCTCCCTTGCCGATATCGACCTGAGCGTGATAGATTTTACAAAGCTCGACATGGCTCCGTTCATGAGTATGATCAATGACATTGATATCTCGAAAATAGACATTCTCAATTTCGACATTACCGACCTTATTGATTTCTCGGATATGTCCGCACTGCAAAAGAGAATTATCGAGGGTTATCTCACCGACGAGCAGGTGCTCGCCTTCAAGCAGGCTTACATCGACACCGTAAACGCCGAGTGCTCGCTCGATAAGACCTTCTCCGCAGTGGGTTATTCGAAGGAGGACAGCCCGACCTCCATCTATCTCTACACAAAGAGCTTTGAGGATAAGGATCAGCTCAACAAGCTTGTCGATTACTACAACAATCAGGTCACCGAGCAGGGACACAAGGGCTATACCGTAACGCTTACCGACTACATCGGAATTCTCATGAACTCCGTCACGAGCATACTGAATATCGTTACCTATGTTCTTGTCGCGTTCGTTGCTATCTCCCTTGTCGTTTCCTCGATAATGATAGGCATTATTACCTACATCTCCGTCCTCGAAAGAACGAAGGAGATAGGAATACTGCGCTCCATAGGCGCGTCCAAGAAGGATATTTCAAGTGTGTTCAACGCAGAAACCGTCATGATAGGACTCGGAGCGGGTATAATAGGTATACTCAGCACGCTCTTGCTGGAAATACCTGTGAACTACATGCTGCAAAAATTTACGCAGACCGGCGCGGCAGCTTCGCTCCCGTTCGTTGCGGCGATAATCCTCGTTGCGATAAGCGTGTTCCTTACCTTCATAGCGGGACTTATCCCGTCCTCCCTCGCAGCAAAGAAAGACCCCGTAGAGGCACTGAGAACGGAATAAAGCCCCACGGCGCAAAGTCGGACGCAAGGTCCGCCCCGTTATCGGCGTATGCCCGGCGCTTTGTACGGCTTGCGGAAAAGCGGTAAACCCGAAACAATAAACAAATCTCAAAAAGTGCGGCACCGGCAAAACGGCACCGCACTTTTTTCATTTGAGATATTCGTAAAACAAAAGAACCTGACTTGTTTTTCAAAGAAAACCAAAAAATATAGGTTGATTTTATCCTATTTTTATGGTACGATATAAACGAGGTGATTTTATGCTCGTTGATACAAATACGATTGTCCCCATGACCGACGCAAATCAGAATTTTTCCCGTGTCGTGCGCATTGTCGATGAAAACGGAATGGCTGTTATTATAAAAAACAACAAACCGAGGTATGTTGTCGTTGATTTCAGCGAATACGACAGTATCTCCGCAGCCATGCAGATGCGCAGAGAAAAAATTGACAGTGTCGCCGATAAAATTATCGATGAAAATATTGAAGCCTTTTCGGAGCTTGCGAAATGATTTTGCTTACAACTGATGAAATTATCAAACTGCATGAAAAAATGATTGAGAGAACCGGCGGCAGTTCAGGTATGCGCGATTTCGGGCTTTTGGAATCGGCTGTTTTCAGCGCAGAGAATTCTTTTGATGATGTCGAACAATACCCGACCGTTGAAGAAAAGGCAGCTCGTCTTATGTTTTCTTTGACGAATAACCATGCTTTTGTTGACGGGAATAAGCGTATCGGTGTTTTCGTTATGCTCATGACATTGGAGCTTAACGGAATCGTCTTGAATCACACGCAAAAAGAGCTTATTGAGTTGGGTTTGTCGGTGGCAGACGGGACAATGAATTATTATGAAATCTTAGATTTCATAAACCGGCACAAATAAGAAAATAAAACAGCACAAATAAGAAACGGCGAGAAAATATCAAAAATTTCTCGCTGTTTTATTTTCTTGATTTCCACTTCCCAAAAACGAAAAAAAATTGATTTTGGGAAACGAATGTGGTAAACTATACGCGAGAGGTGATATTCCGTTGAAGCTGATTGAACGAAAACAATATCTTGATAAGATGATAAATACCATGGAAACGCCCGACATCAAGGTTCTGACGGGAGTCAGGCGGTCGGGCAAATCAAAGCTGCTTGAAGCGTTCAAGTCGTACATTAAAAATAATAATCCGGACGCGAATGTTATACACATAAATTTCAATCTGTCCGAGTACGATTCGCTCAAAGAGTATAATGCGCTCAACGGGTATGTCGAAAGCCGGTACGCAGACGGCAAAGAAAATTTCGTCCTGATTGATGAGATACAGATGTGCAAAAACTTCGAGCTTTGTGTAAATAATCTCCATGCGACCGAAAAGTACGGGATATATATCACCGGGTCGAATGCTTTTCTGCTCAGCTCTGACCTTGCAACGCTGTTTACCGGCAGAGTTTTTGAAATAAAGGTGTACCCCTTTTCTTTCGAGGAGTATATTCGGTATTTCGGGCTGACGGACAGATATACGGCGTTTGACGGCTATATGTTCGAGGGCGGAATGTCCGGTTCGTATCCGTATAAAGAACGAGAGGATAAGTACGATTATATCGCAGGCGTTTTTGATACGCTTGTCCTCAGAGATATAAAACAGAAGTACGGGATAAAAAACCCGGTCTTGTTGGAGCGGATATCGCAGTTTTTGATGGATAATGTATCGAATCTCACTTCCGCAAGGACTATTGCGGACACTCTCGCGTCGCATAAAGATAAAATAAATCATAAAACAGTCGGCAATTATCTCAACTATCTGTGCAATGCTTTTGCTTTTTACAGGATTCGCCGCTATGATATTAAGGGCAAAAAGTATCTTGCTTCCGATAATAAATATTATCTCAGCGACCACTCTTTCCGCTATGCAAAGCTCGGCACAAAAAATATGGACACCGGCAGGATGTTAGAAAATATTGTGGCAATGGAGCTTCTTCGGTGCGGTTATGAGGTCTACGCAGGAGTCCTCTACAAAAAAGAAATTGATTTTGTAGCAATAAAAAGAAGCGAGAAGATATACATTCAGGTTTCGGACAATATTACACATCCCGATACTTT
The DNA here is from genome assembly GCA_016297645.1 of Clostridiaceae bacterium. Taxonomy (GTDB): domain Bacteria; phylum Bacillota; class Clostridia; order Oscillospirales; family Acutalibacteraceae; genus RUG806. The sequence goes on along the minus strand of JAEDGF010000036.1, from coordinate 3,404 downwards.
CAGGCGTGAAACGGAGCCGCTGCTCAGTATCAGGGATGCCTACCCCAAAATCGTGATAGCCCGGACGAGATGTCCTGAGTATCAATATGAGGGAATCCGCATAATAGATGCAGCCGATTGGCTGCTTGATAAATAGTAACTTCCCAAAAACGAAAATTTTTCAATTTTGGGAAGTGAGAGCGCTTGTAGGGCTGCCGCAAACGGCAAATCACGGTTGTGATTTTTGCTTTGTCTGCGGCAGCTTTATTGTTTACGGCAGATTTTTTCTGTATCGGCGTTTTTGTCCGCCGCGGCGTTTTTTTGCGGCGGCAGCGTTTTTGTCCTCGCCGGCTTTTTCACGGTAGCGTTCTTTACGACAGAGTTTTTTTTGTGTACTTGTGACGGCGGTTTTCTTGTTCGCTGCTGCGGCGTTCTTTGCCTGAGTCGGCGTTTTTGGTTTATTGCGGCGTTTTTTCGTCGGTGTTTTTTTTGCGCGGCAGTGTTGCGTTTTGTCCCTTGATTGCGCGGTATGGGAGGTGGTAGAATTATATCGGAGGTGAAAAAGGTGCAGACCGGTCAAAAATTGCAGCAAATGCGAAAACGGGCAGGCTTGACCCAGGGCGAGCTTGCCGGAAAAATGTATGTGTCGCGCGATCTCATCTCAAAGTGGGAAACGGGAGAGCGGCGGCCCGGATATGATTATCTTGTTAAAATTGCCGAAATTCTGTCATGCGATTTGTGCGAACTGACAGAAACGGACAGTCTTTCAGAGCAGGAGCTATCCTCGTGCTTCCCCGAGGGCTTTTCGGAAAAGAAATGCAGCCTTGAAGAACTTTTCAACTCCTTTCTGCGAACGCTCCCCGAGAGGGAATGCAATGTTTTCATTCGCAGATACTATTTTTTCGAGGATTCCGCAAAAATCGGCAGGAGGTACGGCATAAGCGCAGGTCATGTGCGAATGCTTTTAACAAGGTCGCGTAAAAAGCTTACAAAATTTCTTACGGAGGCGGAATAATAATGGATAACAAAAAAGATTATCTGTCTGCTTTTGCCGGAATAGACGAGAGTCTGATTTCACGCAGTGAAGAAAAAAAAAGCGGCGGCAGACGGAAAAAAGCGGTAATAGCGGTGCTGTGTCTTTGCGCGGTCGCCGCGGGCGCGGCGGTTCTTTTAAGAGAGCTGCTGCCGAAGGAGGTAACGCCCGGCGGTACGATAGACCCGGAAAAACCGGATGTATCGGCTTATGTTGCGGCGTCCCCCGTGATACCGAAGCAGCTTAAAGCGACAGCAGACTATAATTCTCCCGAGTTTGACGCGTATTGGGAGCAGAACCGCCGGCGTCTTGACGACAACAGGACGGGTCTTGACTTTTCTCACTTCTATAAAGCGACGGCGGAGAGCTTTCTTTCCTCAAAGGACGGAAAAAATAAGATTTATTCCCCGGCGAATGTCTATATAGCGCTTTCTATGCTTGCAAGCTGCACCGACGGCGAAACGCGCAGTCAGATCTTGTCGGTGCTCGGGGCTTCGTCCGAGGACGCGGCGCGTGACACGGCTATGAAGCTTTTAAGAGGCAATTATGTCGACAACGGTTCGCGAAAGAGCTTCCTGACAAATTCGATTTGGACGGGCGACAAATTCACGCTCAACAAGGAAAATCTGCAAAAGATTTCGGACGAATACTACGCCCCCATAATGACGGGCAGCGCGCTTGACAAAAAGTACTCAAAAGCGTTTTCCGAATGGCTCAAAACCGCAACGGGGGGCTTGCTCGGCGACGATGATTTCGAATTCCGGCACGATATGGCGGTAACGCTTGCGTCCGCGCTGTATTTTTCGGCGGTGTGGGAAAACGAATTCTCAGCCGAGAATAACAAGGACGGCGTTTTCAACGGCACGGCGGGCGAAGAAAAATGCGTATTTTTAAGAAGTGACGAGCTAGGCACATATTATCACGGTGAGGGCTTCGGCGCAGTCGCGAAATCAATAGGCGGCGGCGGATATATGCTGTTCATTCTCCCGGACAAGGGCGTGTCTCCCGAGGATATTATCGGCAGCGACACGGCGGCGGGACTTATGTACGACTTGTACAAGAACGATTCGACGCACACAATCATCCATCTGAGCGTACCGAAGTTTGATATCTCGTCCGACATAAACCTTAAAGAAGGGCTTGAAAAGCTCGGTGTTTCCGATGTGTTCTCGGGCGGTAAGGCTGATTTTACGCCGATTTCCGGCAGCGGACTGTTTCTCTCGGAAATTCAGCACAGCGCGCGCGTTGCCATTGACGAAAAGGGGATAACAGCCGCAGCGTACACTATCGAGCAGACTGCCGGTGCGGCGCCGCCCGAGGGCGAGGTGGACTTCACTCTCGACCGTCCGTTTATCTTTGCAATAACCGGCGACACGGGTGATGTACTCTTTACGGGCATTGTCAATCGTCTTTCGAATGGTTAAACGCACAAATTTTGAAATAAAGCCCGAGGTGTGCAACACAAGCGCCTTTTTCACCGTCTAATAGGTGAGAAAAGAAAAGGAGCGAATCAACATGAAAAAAATAATCGCAATAACCGCGTGTCTTGTTCTTCTCGCGTCCCTCGGCGCGTGCAGCATAGCGCAGGCAGAACCGATGACCGACCCGAACGAGCCGAGCGCCTACGGCAGAGAAAACACGGGGGACTCCGTGCAGACCTCCGCCGGCGTTATAGTAAGCGGCGGCGGCAAACAGAGCGTCCTCGTGCTGTCGGAAAAAGAAGGGCTTTTAAGTCTTAATCTCGGCAAAACAGCCGTCACGGTCAATTCAAAGGACTCGTCGTTCGACAAGCTCAAAAACGGTATGACGGTCGAATTCACCTATGATTCGATTGCGGAATCATATCCCGGTCAGGCTGTCCCGAAAACGCTCGGCGCGTCCGAAACAAAAACGGACTACAACGACATCTGCTCGCTGTATGTTGAAATTATCGACACTCTTTGGGAAACGGATATAGCGCTTAACGAAAACGGCGAAAATGTCTATCTCGACCTGAGCGAAGCGCCCGGACTTACCGACGCGCAGAAGCGGGCGGTGGAATACCTCGCGCAGAGCGTCACCGGCAAAACCGTCAGTGCCGCGACCATGGCGGAGCTTGAAAAGAACGGGACTTTCGACAAAGAGAAGCTCTATATCAAGGACGGCTGTTTCATAAAGATAGCCGGAAATGCAGAGAGCAGCAGCAAAATGACCCTCTCTGCGCAGAAATATGTGAGCGGACTCGGCGCAATATTCTTTGACGACTGCACCGCAAAGTGGAACAGCAAGGGCGAGTGGACCTTTGCTCCCGGCACATTCGCGATTTCGTAACGGTACAAACAATTATACACAGGCATATATAAGTAAACGGCTGAATAATCGGCGGATGGCTGCGAGGAGCGGAAAATCTCCT
>JAEDGF010000035.1 GCA_016297645.1 Clostridiaceae bacterium | reverse complement strand
CTTTCTTTTTCGGCTCTATGACGAACTTTTTTATAAGCGTATATATAACGCCCGCGGGGATAAGGCATATGACGACAAGTATTATCTTATCTGTCGGAAACCACGCGAATGCGGCGTCGCCGAGGATCGTAAAGAGGATGACTCTCCACGATATTCCCAAAACGGAAAGCGCGGCGTACTTAGGATATTTGCAGTCGGACGCGCCGTAAAACAGGCTTATAAAGTCTATCGGGAATGCCGGTACCGCCCGAATGGTAAGCAGGACGGAAGCTTTGCTGCCGAGATCCTTTTCGAGAATTTTTCTTCCGACCTCTTTTTTCGAAAGGAGCTTGTGAACGGCCTCCTTCCCGAGAAAACGCCCGAGAAAAAATGTGACCGTTACTTCGAGAAAAATTCCTATGAGGTTTATAAGAACCGCATACGCCGTCGGAAGCACCGCGCCGACAGCCACATATATAAGCGACGCCGGCATGACGAACACGAGCGATTTTACAATATATACGTCGAGTACGATCGCCGTCATTAACGCGAGATTATCGGTAAACGACAGCAGCTCTTTCACATCGAGCTGCGAAAGGCTGTCGTAGTTTACTATCGCAAAAACGAACAGCGTAAGTGCAACGGCACACTTTACTATTGTCAGTATTATATCTTTCTTTTTCATTGCTTCTCCGTTATTGTTACTCTATATCGGGCAGTTCAAGACGAAGTATTTCTCCGTTTGATGCGTCGATATACGGAATTATCACCGGCGGTATCCCGGCCGCGGCGGTAACCGTGCTTATTGCCGATTGGACATAAGGGAACATGGTGTTATATGTGATGATGTGTACTTCTTCCCTCGGCAGCTTGCCGTCTATCTCAAAAATGGCGATAACGGTGATTTTTATTTTGATTGCGGCGGGAGAAGCCTTGTCGGTAACCTCTGCGGTAAATTCACCCATGCAGGTGTCTTTCTCGGAATACCTGACATTATAGGTATAGCGGTGCGTAAGCTCTATTCTGCGCGAGGAGCCGACATTGGTTGACAGTTCCAGGTCTTTGATTTTGTATGTTTTGAGGTCGCAGCCTTTCAAAAGAAACACTCCTTTATATCGTACAATTTTCGCGGAACTACATTGTACCATATGAAAGGAGTGTGTTCAATATTATTCTATTACAATTTCGGTGCTTTTACACATCCGACTCCATGTAGTCGACTCCGAGATAGCAGGCATAGCTCTGCGAGAGCTTTGTGTTGCAGGTGAACACGCCGAACAAAAGTCCCTTGTCGTGGAATTCCTTTATCATCTTCTTGTTTGCAACGGTGTAGTCGCAGTCGATATCGAAATTGTAGTCAAAGCAGACGGTGTAATCGAGTCCGGCTTCAAATTGAAGTCTGCCGTAGGTAAGCATGATGTGCTGCTCGGGATAGAGTGCGCGAACCTTTTTGATGTTTTCGACATCGGAGGACTGCGGAATTATCATATCGAGAGAATGTATCCGTCTGCCCATCTCCATGACAACAGTCACCTGTTCGTCGGTGTAGTCGCCTTTGAGATCCAAAAAGCATATCATGTTGTTGTCGCGGCATATCTCGAAATAGTGTTCGAGTGTGCACAGGTACGCTTCTTCGCCGTTTATCGGGTTCTTGATGGGCTTTGCAGCGAGCTCTTCATATGTGTGCTCTGCTACGACAAGACGGGTTGAGTCGGTGTACTCAATGTCGGAGTCGTGCCAGGTGACGGGGATACCGTCTTTCGTAAAACGGACATCGGTTTCTATCCCGTCGGAGCCGTTTTTGACGGCACCGATAAAAGCGGCTTCGGTGTTTTCAAGGTTCTTTGTGCAAAAACCGGTGTGGGCAATCGTTTTGATATTGTCTTTTCCGGGTGAGCCGGAGATAAGAAAAGCAAGTCCGCAGAAGAAAAGGAGCAGATTTCTTCCGAAATAGTAAAGCTGATAGTTCATAAAAGATATCCTCCGTTTTTTTCTCATTTTATCACCGGGCGAGCCGCACGGCAACACAGTTGACCGAAAAGGGAATAATTATCGCAAAAAACGGTTTGTTTTTAATAAGTTTCGGTGCTTATTTTGAAAATCTGATTACATTCCAGCTCAGAGCAGGCAGAGTTACCGATGCAAAGCCGTCGTCGATCTCTGCTGCGCTGCCGGGAGTCGGCTTCACGGTATCGGGCGCAAGCTCCGTGTTCACGGCGTGGATATCATCGTTGTGCAGGACGGAGTGAAAGTCAAAACGCAGGTCGCCGAAGGAGCGCAGGTCTATTTTTAATTCGCAAGGCTCCGTCATGTCCCTGTTGACGCAGAAAACCGTCACACCGCCGTCGTCGTTCAGTACGGCTGCCGCATCCGTTACGGGGACATCCGTAAACTCGGTGCTGTCGTAGAGAGGGGAGTCGATGATCGCACGGAGAGAAACGCCTCTGCCCCAGCGCGAAGCCTCGGCGAACGGGAAGTATATCGTCTGCGCCCAGCTTTTGCCGCCGCTGCGAGTCATTATGGGCGCTATGACATTAACGAGCTGCGCAAGGCAGGCGATTTTTACGCGGTCGGCGTTTCTTATAAATGTAATGAGCATTAAGCCGACAAGCAGCGCGTCCTCAAAATTGTATACATCCTCGATAAGGGGCAGTCCCCGTCCCCATTTGTCGGTTTTCCAAACCGCTTTGTCCTGTTCTGCGGAGTGATACCACACATTCCACTCGTCAAACGAGAGGTTGAGCTGCTTTTTTGTGTGCTTCTTGCCCTTTACCGCGTCGCACAGCGCACTTACCGTGCGGATGAATTCTTCAAGCTCCATGCTCTTTGCCAGAAACGAAGGAGTGTCTCCGCGCTTGTTGTTGTAGTAGCGGTGCAGTGAAACATAGTCGACATGGTCGTAGCATTCCGACAAGACCTCGTATTCCCAGTCGCCGAAGGTGCGCATGGTGTACCCGGAGGAGCCGCACACGACAAGCTCTATCGACGGGTCGACCCATTTCATGAGCTTTGCCGCTTCCGTTGCGGTACGGGCGTATTCCTTTGCTGTTTTGTGACCTATCTGCCACGAGCCGTCCATTTCGTTGCCGAGACACCACAGCTTTATCCCCATGGGGTCTTTTTTGCCGTTGGCAATTCTCATGTCGGACAGCCTTGTGCCGGAGGGGTGGTTTGCGTACTCAACGACATCACGGGCGTTTTCCGGACCGCGTGTGCCGAGGTTGACGGCGTACATGACCTCTGAATTCGCCTTCTTTGTCCAGTCGTAAAATTCGTGAAGCCCCACCTCGTTTGTTTCGGTGGTGAACCACGCGAGGTCAAGTCGTTTCGGTCTTTCCGATACCTTGCCGACGGAGTCCTCCCAGTTGAAGCCCGAAACGAAATTTCCGCCGGGATAGCGCACAACGGGAACGCCGAGATCCTTCACGAGCTTCAAAACATCCGTGCGGAAGCCCTGTTCGTCTGCACACGGGTGTCCCGGCTCGTAGATTCCGCCGTAAACGGCTCTGCCGAGGTGTTCGATGAACGACCCGTATATTCTGGGGTCAATTCGGGATATCGTGTAGTCGCGGTCAAGTTTTATAAATGCTTTTTTCATGACAAGTACCTCACTTTGATATTCTTAAACAGCAAACCCCGCCCGTAAATGCAGCGGATTTGCGGACGGAGCATCAGTGTTTGTCGAGCGTTTTCAGAAAAGAGAGCCTGTGAACGGGCGAAACGCCGTATTTTTTAATCATCTCGTAATGGAGCGCGGTGGGGTAGCCCTTGTGCTTTGCAAAGCAGTATTCGGGATACTTTTTGTCGAGCTCGAGCATATATCTGTCACGGCTCACCTTGGCGAGAATCGACGCTGCTGCGATGGATATCGACTTTGCGTCGCCCTTTACGATAGTTTCCTCCCGTATGCCCGTGCCGGGGCGGCGGTTGCCGTCTATCAGCGCGAGGTCGGGGCGGACAGCCAAGCCGTCCACCGCTCTTTTCATGGCGAGAAAGGTTGCGTTGAGTATATTCAGCTCGTCGATTTCTTTTTCATCGGCGGACGCGACGCACCACGCGACGGCTTTTTCGGTGATAATGTCAAACAGCGCATCACGCTTTTTTTCGGTGAGCTTTTTCGAGTCGTTAAGCCCTATGTTTTCAAGCCCGTCGGGGAGTATCACGGCAGCCGCAAAAACGGGGCCCGCAAGCGGTCCTCTGCCTGCTTCGTCCACTCCGCACACGGCGGCAAAGCCCTGTGACCTATAAAGATTCTCGTATTCGTATGTCATAACAAAGGCCTTTCAAACGATATTTTCCCGAGCTTTCCGGCTCTCAGCTCGTCAAAGAGCATGGTGGCAGCCCGCAGCGTGTCCACTTCTCCGCCGGAGATGAGCATTCCGCGTTTTCTGCCTATGTATTCGAGAAGCTCATACGGGGGCATCCCGGCAAAATCGACTACCTTATAGCGTTCGGTGAGCCTTTGCGGATAGTCGCGCGCTAAAATTTCGAGCAGCTTCACTGCCAACTCCTCGGTTTCGAGTATATCGTCCTTTATGCCGCCCGTAAAGGCAAGACGGAAGCCGACATCGGGGTCGTCGAATTTCGGCCACAGTACGCCGGGAGTGTCGAGGAGTTCAAGTCCGTTGCCGATAACATACCACTTATTGTGGCGCGTAACACCGGCTCTGTCCTCTACCTTTGCTTTTCCGCCGCCTGCCATGCGGTTTATAAAAGACGATTTTCCCGTGTTGGGAATGCCTACCACCATAATGCGCAGCGCCTTGCCGCTCATGCCTTTTTCGGCGTTGGAGGCTATTTTCTCTTTTAAGACGCGGTTGACGGCGTTTCGGTACAGATTAAGACCCTTACCCGAACGGCAGTCCACCGCAAGGCAGCAAAAGCCCTGCGACTCGTAGAACGATATCCATTCTTTGGTCGTCTTTTCATCCGCAAGGTCGCACTTATTCAAAAGTATTATTCGCGGCTTGTTTTCTATGAGTTCGTTTAATTCCGGGTTGGTGCTTGAAAGCGGAATTCGTGCGTCTTTCAGCTCTGTTACCGCGTCAACAAGCGTAAGGCTTTCTTTTATCAGCCTTCTTGTGCGCGCCATGTGTCCCGGAAACCAGTTTATGTTGGAAGAAATATTTTCGCTCATGTGATATATATCCTTATTACAGTCGTGCGGTGTGAAGCGGACGGGCTGTGACTCTCGTCAGCCGAAACGGGGTATTACTATTTCCGAGCGGCTCTGCACGCAGATTTTTTCCGTCGTGCATAGTCCTGCTTATCCCGAAATCGGTTTTTCGGAGTGCCGGTTCGCTTATTATTGAATCGAAACAGACCGACAGAAAAATCAGTCGTTTGCGTTTTTGTCGAAGTTTGCGTAGATGTTGCGGTCCTTCGTCAGCTTTATCTTGCCTGTCGACCGGTCGGTTTCGGCTACTCTGATACGCGCAACGCCCATCAGGTATTCCGTTTCTGCAAAGCCGATATCGGTGAAGCGCGAGTCCCACGACACGGGGCGGTTGTCGCCCATAAGCATAACACAGTCATCCGGTACGGTTACGGGGTAGGAGAGATTGCCGTAACGCCGTCCGTTGTTTATGGCGTAATTTTCAATAAGCTCCTTGCCGTTGACTATAACCTTGCCCTCGTCCGTGACCGTTACCTTGTCGCCTGCAACGGCTATAACGCGCTTTACGAGATTCCCTTCGGCGGCAGTCTTTTTGGTGGAAATGACTATCTGACCGTACTCCGGCTCGGTGTAGAGCGGCGTCACGATAAGCCAGTCGCCGGTGGAGAGTGTGTCGTTCATTGACGGACCGTCAACGCCGACAAGCCTGAAACAGAAGGTGAACACCACCGCTATGATCATTATTGAAGCGACGATGACCGATACCGCATCGTATACGGTTCCGATAAAGCCGTAATCGGTTTCGTTTTTGCCGCCGTTCTTTTTGCATTTTTCCGATATCTCTTTGTCGGACTGCGTCGTTTTCTCCGCGTCGTTTTCTGCGGCGATAATATTTTCCGCACCGTTTTCCTCTATGATGATGTTTTCCTCGTTGTTTCCTTCGGTTACCGTATTTTCGTTCATTTGATTATGCCTGCCTTTCGGAATTTTTCAATCGTGAATTAAAAGCGATTCAGTATATCGCGGTTTTTCCGGGGGGAAAAACTCTGAAAAGAGCCTTACCCGCGATTTCTTCGAGCTTTATAAAGCCTATCTTCGAGAAACGGGAGTCGAGAGAGTCGTCGCGGTTGTCCCCGAGGACAAAAACGCAGCCCTCCGGCACCGTTACGGGGTATGTCAGGTCGCCTTTTTCGCTCAGTGCGGCGTTGACCTTGTAGGTTTCGGGGACAACATAGCCGTTTACGGTTACGATGTGGCTCTCGAAATCAATATTTATCTCGTCGCCGGGCAAGCCTATAATCCGCTTGATAAACGAAGTGTTTTCGCCGGTCGATCTGCCTATTGCGACGATATCGCCGTAAGCGGGCTTGTAGAAAACGCCCGATATCAGCACGCTGTCGCCGTTTTCAAGCCCCGGATACATCGAGTTTCCCGTTACCTGCGCAACGCGGATGCCCATTGTAAACACGGCGAAAATGCACATCATGCAGGCGATAAGCGTCCCTAAAAACGAGTATATGCCCGTGCATATTTTATTGTAGCTGTTCTTCATGCTTTTACATCAACACCGGAAAAATTTGTAGCTGCTTTTTTTGCGCCTTCAATAAAAAAGCCTATATATTCCCATTATAATAAATCCGTACACCGAAAACAAGTTTAAAAACAAAAAGGAACGGAAAAAAATCCGTTCCGAATTGCTTACTCGCACAGCGATTATTTGAGAGCCTCTTTGACCTTTGCAGCCTTACCGACTCTGCCGCGGAGATAATAGAGCTTAGCTCTGCGTACATGACCCTTGCGAACGATGGAAACCGAAGCAACATTGGGGGAGTGAATGGGGAATACTCTCTCGACACCTACGCCGTAGGAAAGGCGGCGAACGGTGAATGTCTCACTGATACCCGAGCCTTTACGGGCAATAACGGTTCCTTCAAATGCTTGAAGTCTTTCTTTTTCACCTTCACGGATCTTAACCTGAACCGTAACGGTGTCGCCTATCTCGATAACGGGGATTTCCGCTTTGAGGCAAGCGTCTGACATAAGTTTTAATGCGTCCATTTTACAGACCTCCGATTTTTTTGCAGATGTTCATACACCGAAATTCCGGCGAGAGGACCACCCGGTTTAGTATTTTGCGTACTAACCGCGGTGAGGGGAGTTTGCCCCACCCACGCGAACGCTGGACTATGATAGCACATATACGCGCGGTATGCAAGCGTTATTTCGTTTTTCTTTCGATTTTTTTTCGAAAAGGAGATGCTGTGAGAAGCATGCCGCATCAGACCGTGTAGCCCTTGAACTCCTGCGGAATAATTACGGCGGTGTCGGGAAAATCGCGGAGAATGTCGGCTTTGATTCCCTCTGCATCGCTTCTGCGTGTTTCGGGCGGAAAAGCATTGTCGTAATGTGTGATAAGAATCTTTTTCGGATGTGTTTCGGCAATAAAAGGTGCAATATCCTTGTAGATCGACAGGCAGCCCCCGAGCGGCAAAACAAGCAGATCGCAGTTTTTCGGATAGCTTTCACCCTGCGTAGTGCCGAATGAACCCATAACAAAGACTCGTTTCCCTTCGCAAGCGATCTCAAAGCCGATATTTTCGTTATTGTCCGGATATTTAAACGCCTTGAACACGAGATAAAAGAATTTCGGGAACGCGGCAACGCACATCGGAAGAACGGATGCTATGTATTTTTTGTCGAAAACGAGATGCTTTGTCTTGTATACCGTAATCGTGAAATCTCCGAGATTGATACTATCACCCGGAACGACTTTTTTTAGTCTGTGAGGCGGGACGCCCTGTTTTACGAGGGTGTTTACCGCCGTTTCGGTGCCGAAAACGGGGATAGCTGCTTTCTTTTCGATTTCGGGAATTGATGAAATGTGGTCAAAGTGTCCGTGAGTTGTAAATATCGCGTCCGCGTGTGTGAATGAGTTAACGGTGATACGCGGCTTCAACCTTTTATTCATGCGGACAAAAGGGTCAAACAAAAGCCTTGCTCCGTTGTATCCAACGCTTACGGCTGCCGTGCCGTACCATTCGATTGTCATGAGTGCCTCCGTAAAAAGTGTAATACAAAGACATAATAGCAACGCAAGGGAGTTTTGTCAAGCTTTTGAATATTCGTCATCGGTACGGTGTCGAATATGCAACTGTTAAGCTGTTGCCTGCTTTTAGCTTTATCGGATGGATCTGAAATTGCGATTTACGGAAAAACTCAAATTGTTTTTATTGGTGATTGACAAAACATGTTTTTCTGTTTACAATCGAATGTGACCTGGCAGTTTAGTCTGAATTTATGTTGTATATGTACATTATGCAAAGGAGCACGAAAGAATGAAAGACAAGATAAGAATTGCAATCATAGGCTGCGGTAATATCGCAAACGGCGCACACATTCCGGCATATATGTCATCGGAGCACTGCGAGATAAAATATTTCTGCGATATTATCCCCGAAAGAGCCGACAAGGCTGTTGAAACCAACGGCTGCGGAAAGGCTGTTTACGACTACCGCGAAATTCTCGATGACCCCGAGCTTGACGCCGTTTCGGTCTGCACGCACAACAACCACCACGCAAGCATTTCAATCGACTTCATGCGTCACGGAAAAGATGTTCTCTGCGAAAAACCCGCAGCGAGAATACTCTCCGAAGCGCTCGAAATGGAAAAGGTGTCCTACGAAACGGGACGCATTCTCTCCATCGGCGTATGCAACCGCTACTCCAATTCCGTAAACCGCATTAAAGATATGATAGCCGAGGGCAAACTGGGAGAAGTGTACCATGTATACGCGTCGTTCCGCGCACACCGCTCCATTCCCGGACTCGGCGGCGACTTTACCACAAAATCGGTGTCCGGCGGCGGCGCGCTTATCGACTGGGGCGTTCACTATCTCGATCTTATAATGTATTGTCTGCAAGACCCGAAGGTACTCTCCTGCGACGGCGAAGCGTTCTCGAAGCTCGGTGTTGACATGAAAAACTATGTCACGACAAGTATGTGGGCTTCCGACACCTGTGACAGGGAAAACGGCGTGTTCGATGTCGACGACTCGGTTGCCGGTATCGTGCGCACGGACGGCGCCATGATTACCTTCAACGGCGCGTGGGCGCAGAACATAGGAGTGAAGGAGACCTTTATCGACTTCATGGGCACGAAGGGCGGTATCCGTCTTACCTACTGCGGCGGCTTCACCTACTACACAGCCGAAAACGGCGCTCTCTACGAGGTTCAGCCCACCTTTGTAATGAACGATATGCACCATGACGAGGTCATAGATTTCGTTGAAGCCGTAAGAGAGGGCAGACGCACGAGAAACGACATAAAGTATGCCGTCGGCACTTCGAAAATAATGCAGGCTGTCTACGATTCGTCCGAGAAGCACGGCGAAGTAAAGCTTTGATATTCGACAAAAAACAACCCTGAATATGTTAATGTATAACGAAAGCATAGTATGTATAAGTTTAATAAAAACATCATTATGTATTTATACATTTCATATAAAAAAATCAATATGTCCACTGCTTTCCGTTTCTTGACGGGAGAGGTGGACTGTTGTATAATATAGAAAGTTAAATCTTTAACAATCTGTTCGGTGAGGTGATAAAATGGCATCACAGATGATAGACACCATTCTCTCTGCTGAAAAGGAATGCGACAAACGGCTGAATGACGCGTCTGCAAAGGCTGCGGCTATCCGTGCCGACGCGGCGAAAAAACAGGCTGAAATACTTGCCGACGCGCGAAAGCAAGCCGCCGAAGAGCGCAGCCGGGTACTGAAAGACGCAGAAAAGGAAGCAGAGCGTATTCGTGCCGGAGCAGAAGAACATACGGCAGAATCCGTCCGAGCGCTCAAAGACAGCGTCCGGCGCAGAAGCGGCGCTGCGGTAAACGCGGTTGCGGAGCTTTTGATGCAGATATCATGACGGGAGGAATGATTTTTGGCAAAGCTTAAAATTGAAGTTATAGAGCTTGTTGCCGCTCTCGCTCAGAAGGACGAGATAATTGATCTTCTTCAACAAAAAGGTGTTCTCGAAATAACCGTGCCGCCGGAAACGGAGGGCTTCACGCTCGGCAAAACGCAAGCCGAGTCGGGCGATACGCAGCGAAATATTCAGCTTCTTCAAGAAGCGAGAGAAACGCTTGCAAAATATGCGCCCGAAAAAAAGCCCCTTACGGCAATGCTTGAACCTCGCCGCGAAATAACTCTTGCGGATTACCGCAAACGGGGCGGCGGAGTCGATGAAATATTAAAAGAATGCGCCGAAATTGTTGAAAAAGACAAGAAGGTCGCCGATCTCCGGGCGGAGGTCATCAGGCTCGGCACTCTGTCGGACGCGCTTGAACCGTGGCGCGCGGCAGATATTCCGCTCAAAGGCGGAGTTACGGAAAAAACCGCATATTTTATAGGCAGTATAAAGGGTAAGGCGGACAGGGAGTCGCTTCTCGCCGTGCTTGCCCGTGAAATGCCCGAAAACGAATGTATCGAGATCGAAACGGTATTTTCGGACGATCTGCAAACGGGTTTTGCCGTCTTTTGTCTGAAACAGGACGCGGAAGCGGTCGAAAATATTCTGAGGGGCGAGGGCTTCGTCCGCGCACCCGAAACGGCGGAGTCTGCCGCCGAAGCCATTGCAAAATATTCCGAGCGGATAAAAGCCGACAAGGAGGAGGAAGCTGCCGTTTGCGCCGAACTCGGTGAGAAAAAAGCGCTTTATGCGGATATCGACTTTGCGGCGGATTACCTCTCGGTTGCGGCGGACAAGCTGCTGTCACTCGAAAAAATACCCGAGAGTACGCGCGTGTTCTTTTTGCGCGGATACATTGCCCGGCGCGATGTAAAAAAGGTGACGGACTGCTTGGAGCGTTTTGATGCGGCGGTCGAAATAAGCGAGCCCGCACCGGACGAGGATGTCCCCGTTTTACTGTCGAACAACGCGTTCGCGGCACCGCTCGAAAACATCACCGGAATGTATTCGATGCCGTCAAAGGGCGACGTCGACCCTACCGGAATAATGGCTTTCTTCTATTATTTCTTCTTCGGCATGATGCTTTCGGACGCGGGCTACGGGCTTATAATCGCCCTTGCTACGGGGGCGCTGCTGCTGTTTAAGAAAAACATGGAGAAGCCGCTCAGGAATACGCTGAAAATGTACTTCTTCTGCGGAGTTTCAACGGTGTTCTGGGGCGCTATGTACGGCAGCTGGTTCGGCGACGCGGCAAGCGTTATATCCGTCAACTTCTTCGGCAAGCCTCAGGGGTACACCCCGGCGTTCTTCAAGCCGGTTTGGACGGACGCGGTAAACGACCTCATGAATGTTCTTATCGTGTGCTTCATCTTCGGGCTTGTCCATCTGTTCACGGGTGTTCTGCTCAAAGGCATAACGGATATCAAAAACGGCAGGAAGCTTGACGCGTTCTGCGACACCGTCCCCACTTTTCTTACGATAATAGGCATTGCGCCCGTTTTCTTCAACCTGTTTTTGCAGGACAGCGTACCCGAAGGCTATTCGGCACTCGGCACATTCGTGTTCAACACGATAAAAACGGTCCACGCAGGGCTTAGTAAATTCAATGTTCCGCTCCTTCTCGCCGGTCTTGTCCTCGTCGTGCTGACTGCGGGACGCGATTCGAAAACAGTAGGCGGAAAAATAGGCGGCGGTCTTTACGGGGTGTATAACCTTGTGGGCGGATATCTCGGCGATGTCTTGTCTTACGCAAGGCTTCTCGCTCTCGGACTTGCGACCGGCGTTATCGCGAACGTTATGAATATGCTCGGAACGCTTCCGCAGGATCAAGCGGTAAAGGCTGTACTGTTCACGATCGTGTTCATTTTCGGACACATTGCAAACCTCGCGATCAACATAATAGGCGCGTATGTTCACACCAACCGCTTGCAGTATGTTGAGTTCTTCGGTAAATTCTACGAGGGCGGAGGCAGAGCCTTTGTTCCCCTCGCAGCAAATACAAAAACTTATAAAATAACGGAGGAAAACTAATCATGAATCTCTCTGACATCTTTAATCAGGCTTCTTCTTCACCTTCACTTGTAAGCTATCTCGGCGTTTTCTTTGTCTGCCTCGGCGCGGCTCTTGCAGCAGCTCTGCCCGGAATCGGCTCGGCAAAGGGTACGGGACTTGTAGGTCAGGCTGCCGCCGGCGTTGTTGCGGAGGATCCCAACAAGTTCGGTAAGGTTCTTATTCTTCAAGTTCTTCCCGGTACACAGGGTCTTTACGGATTCCTTACCGCCATCCTTCTTCTCTCGAATACCGGCGTTCTCAGCGGAAAAGCGGACATCGAATGGTATGAGGGGCTTGCATATTTCGCAGCCTGCCTTCCCATTATGATCGTAGGACTTCTCTCCGCTCTCGCTCAGGCAAAGACGGCAGCGGCAGGCGTAGGTCTTGTTGCAAAGAACCCCGAGCAGTCCGGTAAAGCCATCATCTTCGCCGCCATGGTCGAAACCTACGCGGTTCTTGCGCTCCTTGTTTCGCTTCTTGCGATAATGAGCCTTAAAAATGTCTTTGCGGCGTAAAAATATCACGAACGGGAGAGAATAATATGTCCCTTGAAAAAATAACAGCCCGTCTTTTCTCGGACTCCGACCGCGAGTGCGGCGATATCGTCGCAAAGGCGGAAAAGGAAGCCGAGAGCGTTATCGAAAACGCAAAAAAAGAGGCTGCTCAGCTTATCGCTGCCGAAAAGGAAAGCGCCGCCGCAGATGCCGAAAAGGCTCTCGAAAAGGCGCATTCGGCTGCCGCTTCTTCCGAAAAAAGAGCGGTTCTCGCCGCGAAAAGCGAGCTTATAGGCGTGGTTCTTTCAAGCGCAAAGGAAAAATTCATGCAGCTGGACGACGAAAAGTATTTCTCGCTGCTTGAATTTCTCGCGAAAAAGAATCTCCGTCCGACGGGCGGCACAATGCTTTTGTCCGAAAAGGACTTTAAGCGCTGCCCCTCCGATTTCGCTTCAAGGCTCGGCTCGAATATTTCGATAGAAGGCAGTTCTGCCGTGACGGACGGCGGCTTTATCCTGAAATACGGCGATGTTGAGATAAACTGCACGCTCGGCGCACTTTTCACCGCTTACGCGGACGAGCTTAAAGCAAAGGCGTCCGAAATTCTTTTCGGCTGACGCACGGCGGAAAGGAAAGCGTATGAATAAATATGATTACACATATGCGGTGGCGCGCATAAGAGCGAACGAAGCGAAGCTCCTGTCACAGCAGCAGCTCTCGTCCGTTATCGCCGCGCCGACCTTCGATGAAGCGCTGCGCCGTGTTTCCGACTTAGGCTACGACACGGACGGCGGCTACATTCGGGCGCTCGACAAACGCGCGCGGGCAGTTGACGAGCTTGTGTTCGGTATCGTCCCGGACAAGAGTATGCTTGACAGCCTTATAATTAAAAATGACTTTGCAAACCTCAAACTCTGCCTTAAAGCACTCGTGTGCGGCAAAAGCACCGACGGACTTCTGACTACTCCGAGCGTCTACGACCCCGAGGAGATAAAAAAGTATGTTTTTGAAAGAAAAAACGACAAGCTCCCCGAGTGTATGCGCCATGCCGACAGAAGCGGTTACAGGATTTTAACGCAGACGCGTTTCGCGCAGCTTGCCGATTCCGTTATCGACAGAGCCGCCATGGAACAGACGCTTCTCTTTGCCGCAAAGGCGGATAACGATGTAATGCGCGAGGTCGCCGAGGCGTTTGTCGCGCTCACCGACATTAAAGTTCTGTACAGAACGATAAAGGCGAAAAAAGAGGAGAGCTTTATGCTCCGTGCCGTTGCCGAGTGCGCCGCTTTTGACAAAAAAGATATCGTCAGAGCCGCCGCAAAGGGCGAGGAGAGCTTTTTTGAATTTCTTTCTCACACCCCGTTTGCAAAAACGGCTCAGTCGCTTAAAGTAAGTCCGGCTGAGTATGAGAAAAAAAGCGATGAATACATTCTCGGCGTACTCGACCGCGTCAAAAACGACCCGTTCGGAATAGCGCCGATAGTCGCGTTCAGGTTCGCGGCGAATACCGAGCTTATCAACCTGAGAATAATTCTTTCGGCAAAGCACAACGGAATGCCGGAGGACAGTATTCGGGAGAGAGTGAGGGGTGCCGATGTATAAGATAGGCGTAATAGGTGACAGCGACAGCATTTTCGGCTTCGCGTCGGCAGGCGTGTCGGTTTATCCCACCGAGGATACAGTTGAAGCCGGCAGACTTCTCAAACAGCTTGCCGAGGATCACGCCGTCATATTTATAACCGAAAAGCTCGCGTCTGCTCTCGATAAAGAAATATCGCATTACAGCAGTCAGACCGTCCCGGCGATAATTCCGATACCGGGAATAAACGGCAACACGGGAATAGGAATGCAGAGCGTGAGCCGTTCCGTCGAGAAGGCGGTAGGCTCGGATATCCTTGCCGATTAACGCATAGTGCGGTATAAGAAAGGTTTTGATAGATTGAGTAAAGGTAAGATCGTTAAGGTCGCAGGTCCCCTCGTTATCGCCGAGGGAATGCGCGACGCTAATATGTTCGATGTGGTAAGGGTCAGCAGCCAGCGCCTTATCGGAGAAATAATTGAAATTCACGGCGACAGAGCCTCCGTTCAGGTCTATGAAGAAACAGCCGGACTCGGAACCGGCGAGGAGGTCGAATCCACCGGTATGCCGCTGAGCGTTGAATTAGGACCCGGACTTATAAAGGGTATCTTCGACGGTATTCAGCGCCCGTTGGAGGCGATTATGCGTGTTGCGGGCAACAGCCTTAAACGCGGTATCGAAGTGCCGTCGCTCGACAGAGAGAAAAAGTGGCACTTCTATCCCACAAAGAAGCCGGGCGAGCGTGTCACCGGCGGCGATGTCGTGGGTTATGTAAATGAAACGGATGTAGTTAAACACAAAATTCTCGTTCCCGTCGGCGTAAACGGAACGCTTTCGGCTCTTAACGAGGGCGACTATACGGTAGTTGAGGAAATAGGCTCCGTAAAGGGTGACGACGGCAAGGTCACTTCGCTTACTCTTATGCAGAAGTGGCCCGTAAGAAAGGGTCGTCCCTACAAATCGAAGCTCTCGCCCGATATGCCGCTTGTTACCGGTCAGCGTGTTATCGACGCGCTTTTCCCCATTGCAAAGGGCGGCGTTGCGGCTATCCCCGGACCGTTCGGCTCGGGTAAAACGGTTACTCAGCACCAGCTTGCAAAGTGGGCTGAGGCCGACATCGTTGTATACATCGGCTGCGGCGAGCGCGGCAACGAGATGACCGATGTTCTTAACGAGTTCCCCGAGCTTATCGACCCCCATACCGGCAAGAGCCTTATGGAGCGTACCGTGCTTATCGCGAACACCTCCGATATGCCTGTTGCCGCCCGTGAAGCATCTATTTACACCGGTATAACGATAGCGGAATACTTCCGCGACATGGGTTACAGCGTTGCTCTTATGGCGGACTCCACCTCGCGTTGGGCGGAGGCTCTTCGCGAAATGTCCGGCAGACTTGAAGAAATGCCCGGTGAAGAGGGCTACCCGGCGTACCTCGGCTCGCGACTTGCACAGTTCTACGAGCGTGCCGGCAGAGTTCTCTGTCTCGGTTCGGACGAAAGGGAAGCGTCCCTGTCCGTTATCGGCGCGGTTTCACCTCCCGGCGGCGATATTTCTGAGCCGGTTTCGCAGGCGACTCTGCGTATAGTAAAGGTTTTCTGGGGGCTTGACTCAGCCCTTGCATACAAGCGCCATTTCCCGGCTATAAACTGGCTTACATCGTATTCTCTGTATGCCGATTCGCTCGGAAAGTGGTTTAATGAAAATGTCGATCCTCACTGGACGGAGCTTCGCGGCAGACTCATGGAGCTGCTCAGTGAAGAAGCGAGCCTTGAAGAGATCGTAAAGCTCGTCGGTATGGACGCTCTGTCACCTGCCGACCGTCTTAAAATGGAAGCTGCCCGTTCGATTCGTGAGGACTTTTTGCACCAGCTTGCTTTCCATGAGGTCGACACATATTCCTCGCTTAAAAAGCAGGATCTTATGATGCAGCTCGTTCTCGCATACTATGACATGGCAAGCGACGCATTGAAGCTCGGCGCGAACATAGATAAGCTCGCTTCCGTTCCGTCGCGCGAAGCCGTCGGACGCTTCAAATATGTCAAAGAAGAAGATATTGACGAGGAGTTCAAAAAGGATATCGAGCTGCTCTCCGGCGAAATTCAGCAGGCGGTTGCCGATAAGGAGGAATACTGATGCCCAAAGAATACAGAACCTTACAGGAAATAGCCGGTCCTCTTATGCTCGTACGCGATGTTGAGGGCGTAAAGTACGAGGAGCTCGGCGAAATAGAGCTTGAAAACGGCGAAACGCGCCGCTGCCGCGTCCTTGAAGTCGACGGCACGAACGCTCTCGTCCAGCTTTTCGAAAACGCCGCAGGTATCAACCTCTCATCATCAAAAATTCGTTTTACCGGGAAACAGATGGAGCTCGGCGTTTCAGCCGATATGCTCGGCAGAGTTTTTGACGGCTTGGGCAGACCCATTGACGGCGGTCCCGAAATTATTCCCGAAAAACGGCTCGATGTTAACGGCACGCCCATGAACCCGGCTGCGAGAAGCTATCCGCAGGAGTTCATTCAGACGGGCGTTTCGGCGATAGACGGTCTTAATACGCTCGTAAGAGGACAGAAGCTCCCCATTTTCTCCGCCTCCGGACTTCCTCACGCACAGCTTGCCGCACAGATTGCGCGTCAGGCAAAGGTAAGAGGAACGGACGAGCCCTTCGCGGTCGTATTCGCGGCAATGGGTATCACCTTTGAGGAATCCAACTTTTTTGTTGAGTCCTTCAAGGAAACGGGCGCTATCGACAGAACGGTAATGTTCACAAACCTTGCAAACGACCCGGCAGTTGAAAGAATCGCAACGCCCCGTATGGCGCTTACGGCAGCCGAGTATCTCGCATTTGATCTCGGAATGCATGTGCTTGTCATTCTTACCGATATTACGAACTATGCGGACGCTCTGCGCGAGATTTCCGCAGCCCGTAAAGAGGTTCCCGGCAGACGCGGCTATCCGGGATATATGTACACGGACCTTGCGTCCCTCTATGAGCGCGCAGGCAGACAGAAGGGTAAAACCGGTTCCATTACCATGATACCCATTCTCTCCATGCCCGAGGACGATAAAACACACCCCATCCCCGACCTTACGGGATATATCACCGAGGGTCAGATAATTCTGTCGCGTGAACTTAACCGCCGCGGAATTACTCCGCCCATAGATGTTCTCCCGTCGCTTTCGCGTCTTAAAGATAAAGGTATCGGCGAAGGCAAAACGCGTAAGGATCACTCGAACACCATGAACCAGCTGTTCTCCGCCTACGCAAGAGGTAAGGACGCAAAGGAGCTTATGGTCATTCTCGGCGAAGCAGCCCTTACGGATATTGATAAGCTCTACGCGAAATTTGCCGACGAGTTTGAAAAACGCTATGTTTCACAGGGTAACTATACCGACAGAAGCATTGAAGAAACGCTCGATATCGGCTGGGAGCTTCTCAGAATTCTCCCGCGCAGCGAGCTGAAACGAATTTCGAACGAGCTGCTCGACCAATATTACGATAAAAAAGATTAAGGGGGTGAGCCGAAATGGCGGTTCTCAATGTTAACCCCACCCGAATGGAGCTTACGAACCTGAAACGGAAGCTCATCACCGCACGCAGGGGACACAAGCTCCTTAAAGACAAGCGCGATGAGCTTATGCGCCGTTTTATGGATCTCGTGCGCGAAAATAAGGAGCTGCGCAAGAAGGTCGAAGCGTCGATAGCGGAAGCCAACAAGCACATGGCGGTCGCGAGATCGGTCATGAGCGACGCCGATATAACCTCTGCACTCATGATGCCCATGCAGGAGATAAGTATTGATATTTCCGAAAAAAATGTTATGTCGGTGCTTATTCCCGAGTTCAAAACGCAGCTTAAAACTGCCGATGACGCAGACATCTACCCCTACGGCTTTGCCTTCACTTCAACGGAGCTTGACGGCGCGGTAAAGTTCATTTCCGATATTTTGCCCGATCTCATTAAGCTCGCGGAAACGGAAAAATCCTGTCAGCTTATGGCTGCCGAGATCGAAAAAACGCGCCGCCGCGTCAATGCTCTCGAACACGTGATGATTCCGCAGTACGAGGAAACCATCAAGTATATCTCCATGAAGCTTGATGAAAACGAGCGCAGCGCCACAACACGGATAATGAAGGTCAAGGACATGATGCTCAACCGTGCGCATCACTACGACCAAACCTGAGCTTTTCGGAGGAACTATGCCCAAGGATAACGCAGGCAGAGAACTTAAATTTTACAGATTTGCGCTTTTACGCGCCCCGTGGCTGATGAAAACGGCATGGGGCGTGCAAAAAGCGCTTCTCTTTATAACACCCGTACACCGCTGCCGCCGCGAAACGGCGAATGTGCTGCGCGAGGACGGGAGCGTTTTGCATATTGACATTTTCGAACCGCGTACACGCCGTACGCGGGGAAAACGCCTGCCGACGCTCCTGTATTTTCACGGCGGCGGCTTCGGCTTTGAAGCTACTCCGCACCATAAAAAACTGATGGCGATCTATGCGAAAAGAGCCGATTGCCGCGTGGCGTGTCCCGATTACGGACTCATGCCGGACGCGGTCTATCCCGAGCCGCGCAATGATGTCCGCCTGTCGCTCGAATGGCTTGAAAAAACTTACGGCGATACTCCGTTTGCCGTGGGCGGCGACAGTGCCGGAGGTGTTCTCACCGCTTATGCGGTCGCCGACAGCGAGGTAAAGCCGTGTCTTGCAATGATGCTTTACCCCGTCACCGATAAAGAGATGAACACAGCTTCAATGCGCAAATATACCGATACTCCGATGTGGAACTCGGTCAACAACCGCTGTATGTGGGAGAGGTATCTCTCGAAAAACGACGACGAGCAGGCAAGCCCCATGCAGATGAAATTACCCGATTCTCTGCCGGACTTTTATATCGAAACCGCGCAGTACGACTGCCTTCATGACGAGGGCGTCGCCTTCGCCGAGCGAGTGGCTTCTCTCGGCGCGCACACGCGGCTGACCGAAACGCGCGGAACCGTTCACGGGTACGATATTGCCCTGTGGTCGCGCCTTGTCAGAGCCTGCATAAAAAGGCGTGTCGCCGCTCTCAAAGATGCATTCTCAAAGGCGCA
>JAEDGF010000034.1 GCA_016297645.1 Clostridiaceae bacterium | reverse complement strand
CATCACCACGACCATGATGAGGATCACGACCACTGCTGTCACGACAACGACGAAGGTGACCATGACGAGCATGAGCATCATCACCACCACGGCGACGGCTGCACCTGCGGCTGCCACGACCATGAACACGGACACCACCACGCAGACGAGGTATTCGTCAGCTGGGGTACCGAAACCACAAAGAAATACACCAAGGAAGAACTGGAAGAAATCCTTGATAACCTTTGCGATGAGAAGGAATACGGCGTAATTCTCAGAGCAAAAGGCATAGTTGAGGGTACTGACGGCACATGGATTCACTTCGACTATATTCCGGGCGAAAGCAATGTCAGAACGGGCAGCGCCGGAATAATAGGCAGACTCTGTGTTATCGGCTCGAAGCTCAACGAGGAAAACATTAAAAACGCGTTCGGCGCATAAGGGGCGATACAAAAATGGAAACTCCCGTATATATATTTACAGGCTTTCTTGAAAGCGGCAAAACGACCTTTATTCAGGATACGCTTCAAGACGAGCGCTTCAATTCCGGTGAAAAAACGCTTCTTCTCCTCTGTGAGGAGGGTGAAACGGAATATGACCCGTCGCGTTTCTCCGGCAAAAATGTCACGATAAAAGAAATTGAAGATGTTGACGACCTCTCGGAGGAGCTTCTTGCTTCGTGGCAGAAGGAGAGCGGCGCTGTCAGAGTTATGGTCGAGTATAACGGAATGTGGCAGCTGCAAAGCTTCTACGACAGTATGCCCGAAGGGTGGATACCTTATCAGAATATGCTGTTTTTTGCCGCTCCGACCTTCCTCAACTATAACGCAAATATGCGCAGCCTTGTCGTAGACAAGCTCAAAGACTGCGATGTCTGCATTTTCAACCGCGTACCGGACGGCTTTGACACGATGCAGCTCCATAAAATCGTCCGTGCGATAACACGCCGTTCCGACATTATATATGAATCCGTCAACGGAAAAGTGACTCCCGATGAAATCGAAGACCCGCTTCCGTTTGATGTCAATGCGTCCTCTATAGAGATTGCCGACCGCGACTATGCTCTTTTTTACAGGGATCTCACCGAGGAAATGAAAAAATACAAGGGCAAGACCGTTAAGTTTAAGGGACTTGCCGCAACGGACGGAAAATTCCCGGCGTGCACCTGTGTTATCGGCAGACATATAATGACCTGCTGCGCAGCGGACATTACCTACTGCGGATTGGTTTCAAAGCTCCCGGAGGGAGTTAAAGCGAAAAACGGGGAGTGGTACACCGTTACCGCCGTGATAGATGTAAAGTTCTCGCGCCTTTACGGCAAGATAGGTCCCATTTTTAATGTGACCGCTCTCGAACCCGCAGAAGCGCCCGAGGAACAGGTCGCAACATTCTATTGATAAAAAATCTGAAAAAAAGAGGTAAAAACATGAGTATTCCCAGGCCGGAACACCCGAAACCGCAGTTCGAAAGAAAAGACTGGATGAACCTTAACGGCGAATGGGCTTTCTGTTTCGATAACGGCAGAAGCGGCGAAGCCAGAGAAATTTACAAGAGTGACGATGCCTTCGACAAGAAGATTACCGTTCCTTTCTGTGTTGAGTCCGAACTCTCCGGCATAGGTCATAAGGACTTTATTTACGGCGTTTGGTATAAGCGCATCTTTTCTCTTTCCGCAGAACAGGCGGCAAAGCGCACCGTTTTTCATATCGGTGCGGCAGACTATAAAACAACTGTTTTCGTAAACGGCGAAAAAGCAGGCGTGCATGAGGGCGGCTATGTATCATTTGCATTTGATATCACTGCGTTTGTACACGAGGGCGAAAATACAGTCGCTGTCTATTGCGAGGACAACACCCGCGACCCGCTTATCCCGAGAGGAAAGCAGAGCGAGCTTTACTATTCTCACGGGTGCGACTATACGCGTACTACCGGAATATGGCAGACGGTATGGCTTGAATTTACACCCAAAGCATATGTTGAATCGTTTAGATTTTATCCCGATTACAGAACCGGCACGGTAGCCGTTACCGGTATCCTGCACGGGGAAGCCGACTTGAAGATAGAAGCGTCATACGAGGGCAAGTCTATGGGCAGTGCGGAGATAAGCGGCGCTTCCGGTGTCTTTTCCTGCAATATCGTGCTTTCCGAAAAACACCTTTGGGAGGTCGGTTGCGGCAGACTTTACGACGCGGTTATTTCCTTCGGCGACGACAGGATAAAAACATATTTCGGCTTGCGCAACGCATGGATGGACGGCTATAAGTTCATGCTCAACGGCAAGTCCGTATTCCAGCGCCTTATACTCGATCAGGGCTTTTATCCCGACGGTATTTACACCGCACCCTCGGATGAAGCGCTGCACAACGATATAATTCTCTCCAAGAGCTGCGGCTTCAACGGTGCAAGACTTCATCAGAAGGTGTTTGAGGAGCGCTTCCTCTACCACTGCGACCGCGAGGGTTATCTCGTTTGGGGTGAATATGCAAACTGGGGACTCGACCACACCCGTCCGGACAGCATTTATTCCTTCCTGCCCGAATGGATCGCGGAGGTCGAGAGAGATTTCAATCACCCGGCGATAATCGGATGGTGTCCGTTCAACGAAACATGGGATCAGCACGGCTGCAAGCAGTTTGACCCGCTTCTTTCGACTGTTTACCGCGCTACAAAGGCGATGGACGAAACCCGTCCGTGCATTGACACAAGCGGAAATTACCATGTCGAAACCGATATTTTCGATGTTCACGACTACGAGCAGAAGGTCGATGTTTTCACCGCCCGTTTTGAAAAATTCCGCGATACTGACGAGCTTGAAAACCACTGCAACCACCGTCAGGACTATAAGGTCGGTCAGCCAATGTTTATGAGCGAGTACGGCGGAATAAAGTGGAGCCGCGGAGAAGGCAACGCATGGGGCTACGGCGACGCACCCGTCAGCGAGGATGAATACAAGGCAAGATACAAAGGGCTTACGGACGCGCTGCTTGATTGCCCGAAGATAATGGGCTTCTGCTATACGCAGCTTACCGATGTTGAGCAGGAGCAAAATGGTGTTTATTATTACGACAGAACACCAAAATTCAAACCGGAATTCTTCCGCAGTGTAAATTCCCGTAAGGCAGCCATCGAGAAAGAGTAAATAATTTCCATTTTAAAGTCTATTTTAAGACATGTGATGTAAATTATACATCGTAGGGTAGGACAGGAGCCTTACACCCCCTTTCTCTTTTTATATGCATTTGCAGCAAGGCTTCGGGCATTTTTTGCACCGGAGCTTTTGCCTTTGACAAAATATATCAAAATGAAAGAATGAGTAAAATGAAGAAAAAACAATTTAAGGCAGAATCAAAGAAGCTGCTCGACCTCATGGTCAATTCTATCTACACACACAAGGAAATATTCCTGCGTGAAATTATTTCAAATGCAAGCGATGCCGAGGACAAGCTGCGTTTCCGTCTTTTGACCGATAACAGCGAACAGGCGTCCGAGGAGCAAAAAGAGGAGCTTTTCATCCGTATTGCCCCCGATAAAGAAGCTCGCACAATAACTATAACCGACAACGGTATCGGCATGACCGCCGAGGAGCTTGAAAACAACCTCGGTGTTATCGCACGCAGCGGCTCACAGCTTTTCAAGACCGAAAATGCCGACAATAAAGATGTTGACATCATCGGACAGTTCGGCGTAGGCTTCTATGCAGCCTTCATGGTAAGCGACAAGGTCACCGTTGTAAGTAAAGCCTACGGCTCGGAGGAAGCAAACTGCTGGGAGTCGGAGGGCGCAGACGGATTTACCGTTTCTTCGTGTGAAAAAGAAGGACACGGAACGGAAATAACGCTTCATATCAAAGCGGACACGGACGAAGTAAATTACAGTCAATATCTTGAACCGTATACTCTTTCCGCGCTTGTTAAAAAGTATTCGAATTACATCAGATACCCCATTAAAATGATGATGCCCGAAAGCCGTCCCGTCGAGGGCAAAGAGGGCGAGTACGAAACCGTTGAAACGGATACCGTTCTCAACAGTATGCTTCCTATTTGGAAGAAGAGCAAGTCCGAAATTACGAAAGAGGAATACGACAGTTTTTATAAAGACGCATTCCACGACTATGAGGAGCCTTTGAAGGTGATTCATACCAAAACCGAGGGCAGCGCGACATTTGATGCGCTTCTGTTTATCCCGTCCCATGCTCCGTTTGACTACTATACAAAGGATTACGAAAAGGGTCTGCGTCTTTATTCGAAGGGTGTTCTTATCACGGAGAAGTGCGGCGACCTGCTGCCCGATTATTTCAATTTCGTGAGAGGTCTTGTCGACAGCGAGGATCTTTCGCTCAATATTTCGCGTGAAATGCTTCAACACGACCACCAGTTGAAGCTCATAGCGAAAACGATTTCGAAGAAGATAAGAACCGAACTTCTGAAACTGCTGAAAGACGATAGGGAAGCGTACGAAAAATTCTTCACCGCCTTCGGTGCTTCGCTCAAATTCGGCGTTTACAACAACTACGGTGCCGACAAGGACGAGCTTAAAGACCTTATAATGTTTAAGTCGTCAAAGGAGGAAAAATTCGTAACACTTGAAGAATATACCTCCCGTATGCCCGAAGAACAGAAGGCTATCTACTATGCAGCCTCCGAGTCTGTCGAAAAGGCAAAAATGCTTCCGCAGGTAGATGC
Source organism: Clostridiaceae bacterium (assembly GCA_016297645.1). GTDB lineage: Bacteria > Bacillota > Clostridia > Oscillospirales > Acutalibacteraceae > RUG806. Next base: position 14,912 of record JAEDGF010000034.1, on the reverse strand, counting down.
GGCTCTCTCGAAGGGCTATGAAGTTCTTTTCTTCACCGAATATATGGACGAGTTCGCTGCGAGAATGCTCATGTCGTACAATGACAAGACATTTGTCAATATTTGCTCGGGCGAAGCCGACCTCGAATCGGACGCGGAAAAAGAGGAAAACGAAACCGAAAACAAGTCAAACGAGGAGCTTTTTGCAGCAATGAAAGAGGCGCTGGGCGACAAGGTTTCAGCCGTGAGATTCACTCACAAGCTCGGTTCGCACCCGTCGTGCCTTACAAACGAGGGCTTCCTCTCCGCCGAAATGGAAAAAGTTCTCAACTCAATGCCCGGCAATAACGGTGCAAAGGCAGAGCTTGTTCTTGAAATCAACGCAGAGCATCCGATTGCGGAAAAGCTCAAAACACTGTATGCAGAGGACAAGGATAAGCTTTCCGATTATGCAAAGCTTCTTTATAATGAAGCGCGCCTTATCGGCGGAATGAGCATAGAGGATCCCGTTGAATTCTCAACCCTCATCTGCTCGCTCATGTAAAAATAAGCAAAAATAAACACAAAGAACGGGAGCCGCCGGTACAGTCCGGACAAGCTCCCGTTCTTTTATTGCGTTGAATTTATGTGATTAAAATGCGTCAATACCCGTTTGTATGCCATCTTATGTCGGCAGATGTCGATTCGCTGCTTCGGCGTGAGTTGAGATATTGTCAAAGCCCCGACATTTTTTTTTCGTGAGTTTTTTCTCAAAAAACAAACTGTACAAGCAGCATATAACAAATCGTACCGCCTGCAATGGAGAGCAGTATTTGCCGTTTCCATAAGTGCAGCCCCACCGTCACGCCGATGGCGATCAGCTTCGGTAAACCGTGGCTGCCTTGCAAAAACTACTCTGCACTGTTTTTTCAAAGAATGAGCGTCTTAATGCAATCTTAATACGGCACACCGGATTATTACACCGTTTTTTTATATTTCATAATACACTCTTTGCAAACAAATAAAAACAGGAGAACTATATATGCCTGAAATTACACATAGAAAAAAGCGACTGTCATCCTTTAAACTGATCGTTTTGGGTTTTGCCGGCGTCATAGTGCTTGGAGCACTGATATTGATGCTGCCGTTTTCATCGACTGCCGGAGTTGTTACGCCGTTTCACGAGGCGCTGTTCACATCGACCTCGGCCGTTTGCGTTACGGGGCTGGTTGTGCAGGATACGGGCAGTTATTGGTCCGCTTTCGGGCAGGCGATAATACTGCTGCTGATCCAGATAGGCGGGCTCGGTGTTGTAACAGTTGCGGCAACCTTTGCCATGCTGTCCGGCAGAAAAATATCGCTGATGCAGCGCAGCACCATGCAGGACGCCATCTCTGCCCCGAAGGTCGGCGGGATCGTCCGCCTGACCCGCTTTATTGTACGGGGAACTTTTTTGATCGAGCTTATCGGAATGATTGCCATGCTGCCGACATTTTGCGGAAACTACGGTATCAAGGGAATTTGGATGGCGGCGTTTCATTCGGTTTCCGCCTTTTGCAACGCCGGATTTGACATACTCGGCACCGCAGAAAACAAATACCCGTCTCTTACGGGATACATAGAAAATCCGGCGATAAATATTGCAATTATGCTTTTAATTATTGTGGGCGGTATTGGATTTTTGACATGGGACGATATCTGTACAAACAAGTGGCATTTCAAAAAATACCGTATGCAGAGCAAAGTTATATTGGTAACAACGGCGATTCTCATTATCGTTCCCGCAGTATTCTTTTTCTTTTGCGATTTTACGGGGCTTCCGATTGGCGAAAGGATTCTTGCGTCGCTTTTTCAGTCTGTCACACCGAGAACCGCCGGTTTCAATACCGCCGATCTTCCCGCTATGACCGGTTCTTCCAAGGCGATTATGATTCTGCTGATGCTTGTCGGCGGATCGCCCGGCTCCACGGCAGGCGGTATGAAAACGACCACGCTTGCCGTTCTGATTCTGAGTGCATTCTCCGTCTGTCGCAAAAAGGACGATGCCGAAGTCTGCGGCAGGCGCATTGACGGTTCGACAGTGAAAAACGCCGCAGCCGTTGCCGTAATGTATTTCCTGCTGTTTTTTGTCGGCGGCATTGTCATCAGCACGGCAGAAGGCCTGCCGCTTAGCACCTGCCTTTACGAAACGGCGTCCGCTGTCGGAACGGTCGGGCTTACCCTTGGAATCACACCGCAGCTCGGTGTTCTTTCTCAGCTTATTTTGATCGTCTTGATGTATCTCGGCAGAGTCGGCGGACTTACCCTAATTTACGCGGCGATTTCCAACAAAAATCAGAGCGGAGCAAAGCTGCCGCTCGAAAAAATCACAGTCGGATAAAGGAGTTACTATATTATGAAAAACATATTGTTAATAGGTCTCGGCAGATTCGGTAGGCATATTGCTTTACAGCTGAATAAACTCGGACACGAGGTGATGGCGGTAGACAGCAACGAAGAAAGAGTCAATAAGATTCTGCCGATCGTCACCAACGCGCAGATCGGCGACAGCACAAACACGGAGTTTTTAAAGTCGCTCGGAATCGGAAACTTTGATGTGTGCATAGTCACCATAGGAGGAAATTTTCAAAATTCGCTGGAAACCACTTCTTTGCTGAAAGAACTCGGCGCAAAATTAGTTGTGTCACGCGCCGAGCGTGATGTTCAGGAGAAATTTCTTCTGCGTAACGGAGCGGACGAAGTAATTTACCCTGAAAAGCAAGTAGCAAATTGGGCTGCTATTCGCTATACCGCCGATCACATACGGGATTACATCGAGGTCGATGGGGCTTATGCCATTTTTGAGGTAGAGGTGCCGAAGGGATGGATCGGAAAAACCGTCGGAGAACTGGATATCCGCAGAAAATACAGCATCAATATCATGGCGACCAAGGAGAACGGAAAAATCAATATGGTAGTTTCACCGGAAACCGTTCTTACGGACAATAGCACTCTTTTGGTTCTCGGTGCTTACAAAGAACTGCAAAAGTGTTTTCACATTTAACAGAGGTGAACGGAATTGGCTAAGCTATTACTGATCGTCAGTCTGCTTGGCATATTTGCTTTTGGATTTTACGTCATGTGCAGGCTGGATCGATTTCTTGAAGGAAACAGAAAGGCACTGTTAAAGGAAAACGAATCCTGCGAGCCTTCCGAAGTCCTGCTGCCGCATGGACTGTCCGACAGCGAGATTTTAAGTGAGATCCGCCGTTTTCGTGAAACGCACGGAAATGTCGATATTATTCTTTCCGATGGGCAGAAGAATGATTTTTAGGTTGCGGTAGATTTTTTTACAGTTTTACTGTATAATAGTAAAATAAAATAAAATGGGCGGTGAAACCGATGAAAGTACAAACCGAACAGTCAAAATTCGGTACAGACGAGCATATCCTTGTCTGCCTATCCTCTTCGCCGTCCAATGCAAGGATCATACACACCGCCGCAAAGATGGCTAAGGTCCTTCATGCAAAATTTACCGCCATCTATGTGCAGACGGATACAGTTGTAACCGAAAATAATCGATTGCGACTTGAAGAAAACATTCAGCTAGCGCAAAAACTTGGCGCCGAGATCGTTATGACGCACGGTGAGGATGTGCCGCTGCAGATTTCGGAATATGTTCGGCTTTCCGATGTCACAAAAATCGTGATCGGGCAAAGCAGTGCCAGGCGCAGAGGGCTGTTCGGAAGACCGACTCTCACCGAAAAGCTGATTTTCTCCGCCCCCGATGTTGACATTCATATTATTCCCGACGCACTGAACTACACAAAGCCGCACAGACGCCGTCTGTTCTTTGGTGCAGAGATACCTTCGCTGCGGGATATTGCCATAACCGTCCTGACGCTTGCCGTATGCACGGCGATCGGGTTTCTGTTCGATCATCTCGACTTTCCCGATACCAATATCGTTACGGTATACATCCTCGGTGTGCTGATGATCTCCGTTTTGACCAAAGGATACCTTTGCAGTATGGCAGGCTCACTTCTAAGTGTTGTATTGTTCGGATTTTTCCTTACCGAACCCAGGTTGTCCTTTCAGACCTATGCCGTAGGCTATCCCGTTACCTTTGCAGTCATGCTGGCGTCTTCCGTTCTCACCGGCACGCTTGCCACGAAGCTGAAAGATCATGCAAGGCTCTCGGCTCGCTCCGCGTTCCGTGTGCAGGTGCTGTTTGACACTGACCGTCTGCTGCAAAAAGCAAAAAGCAACGATGATGTTTTAAGCGTGACCTGTATGCAGCTCTCGCGGCTGCTTGACCGCAGTATTGTTGCTTATACGAAAGGCGAAAACGGAATGTTGTCCGGGCGGCTGTATGCCGAAAAAAAGGATACACACGCTGAAAAGCTGCTAAGCGATGCAGAGCGGCAGACCGCAGAATGGGTGCTTCAAAACGGTCGCCGTGCAGGAGCAGCGACAGCACAGTTTGGAAAATCCGAATGTTTTTATCTTGCGATCCGTGCAGGCGGCAGAGTCTACGGTGTAATCGGGATACCGATGAAACCCGAAAAGCCCGATTCATTTGAGAGCAGCATCGTACTTTCGGTTGTGAACGAATGTGCGCTGGCAATGGATAATGCTCACAACGCCGCCGAAAAGGAACGGGCGGCAGATCTTGCAAAAAGCGAGCAGCTGCGCGCCGACCTTTTGCGGTCGATCTCACACGATCTGCGCACGCCGCTTTGCTCCGTTTCGGGTAATGCGGACACGCTTTTGCATAACGGGGGATGCCTGGATGAAGCAACCAAGCAGCAGATCTATAAAGATATCTATGATGATTCCGAATGGCTGATCGGCGTGGTGGAAAATCTGCTGTATGTTACACGGCTGAATGACGGACGCCTGAAGCTGGAGCTTACCGACCAGCTTGTAGACGAAGTGGTCAACGAAGCCGTTTCGCATTTGAAGAAAAAATCCGTCGGACACAAGGTGACGGTAAGGTGCGACGATTTGATCCTTGCCCGTATGGACGCACAGCTTATCGTGCAGGTCATTGTCAACCTTATTGATAATGCTTTGAAATATGCCGAACAAGGCTCCGAGATCTGCGTAAGTGCCGAAAAACAGGGCGGGAATGCCGTGATCCGTGTCGCCGATGACGGAAACGGAATTGCAGACGATATGAAACCGCATATTTTTGAAATGTTTTACACCGGGAAAAATACCGTCGCAGACAGCCGCAGAAGCTTCGGGATCGGGCTTACCCTGTGTAAATCTATCGTAGAGCTGCACGGCGGAACGCTGACGCTTGCCGACAATGTACCGCACGGCTGTGTATTTACCTTTACTTTACCGCTCAGCGAGGTGACTCTGAATGAATAAACCCCTTGTTCTCGTTGTGGAGGACGACCGCCCCGTCCGCAATCTGATCGTAACAACATTAAAGGCACACGATTACCGCTACCTGACCGCGGAGAACGGACACGGTGCCATTATGGAGGCAACCTCCCATAATCCGGATATCGTTCTGCTGGATTTGGGTCTGCCGGATATCGACGGAACGCAGGTAATCGAAAGCATCCGCTCATGGTCAAATATGCCCATTATTGTGATCAGTGCGCGCAGCGAGGATAAAGACAAAATCACGGCGCTGGATGCCGGGGCTGACGACTATCTGACAAAGCCCTTTTCCGTAGAGGAGCTTTTGGCACGGCTTCGTGTCACGCAAAGACGGCTGCTCCTTTTGCAGGCAAACAGCGACGCCGACTCACCCGTTTTCCAAAACGGCAAGCTTAAAATTGATTATGCCGCCGGATGCGCTTATTTAAACGGTGAGGAATTGCACCTGACCCCGATTGAATACAAGCTTTTGTGTCTGCTCTCTCATAATGTCGGCAAGGTGCTGACGCACACCTATATCACGCAGCAGATTTGGGGCAGCAGCTGGGAAAACGATATAGCTTCTCTGAGAGTATTTATGGCGACACTGCGCAAAAAGCTGGAGCCGCAAAAGGACAGTCCGCAATACATTCAGACGCATATCGGCATCGGTTACCGTATGCTGCGGGTAGACTGAGAAAAGCGAGGAAACAAGGATTTGAACCGATATGCAATAGAAAATCTTTTCGGTGTTGTGTTGGGAAGTATAAAACACAGCCTGTGCCAATTTGCCGTCCGAAACCGGGCGGCTTTGCTGTTTTTACGGAAATACACTGCTCACTATTCCAGACTGACGGACGCCGCAATTGTAGAATAAATCACTTTGCAGTAACTGTTACGCCCGCAACCTTAATCAAAGATCAAAATTTTTTCTAATCATTTTCCTGTTAGCTATAAAAAAGCACAACGCCACAGAGATTTAAATCTCTGTGGCGTTGTGCTGCTCTCAATCGGTCACTTTTTGAAAGCGTCCTTATGTGAGCCTGCCTTTCAAGCGGTTTTCGGGCATAGAAAAAGCCCACCGTAATTCTATTAAAATTACGGTGGACTTATGGCGGAGAAGAGGAGACTCGAACTCCTGCGCCGGTTTCCCGACCTACGCCCTTAGCAGGGGCGCCTCGTCACCAACTTGAGTACTTCTCCGTATGGTAACAATGTTATTGTATTAAAAAATGGCGGAGAGAGTGGGATTCGAACCCACGGTACCCGTAAAGGTACGACGGTTTTCAAGACCGTTCCGTTATGACCGCTTCGGTATCTCTCCTTAGGCTCTGTTATTTTAGCACACGCGAAAACTATTGTCAAGCGTAATATTTGATTTTTGTAAAATTCCGAATTTTCGATGAAAAATTCCTACACGAGGTAATAGCATCGTGCGTTTTACTTCTCCGAAACCGTTTCTTGCTTTGTTTTGCAGTCCGTGAACCGCAAAACAGAGATAATGCAGGATGGAAAATTTCGAAAAGTAAGAAAAATCAGACATGCGTTACAATAAATGTATAATAACCTTTTACAGTAAAATAAATATTGCAAAATCCCTTGATTTTGGGAATAAATCGTGCTACAATAACCTTGGTTTTCAAATATGCGAAACGCAGGTTTTTCTGCCGTGAGCATAGCTTACAAAGAACCGTAAGCGTGAAAATAATGTATCATTATGTCCGTTTGTCTTTTGACAAAAGACGGTGTGTGCCGTTTCGGATTTGTGATAAAAAAGTAAATAACAACACGGAGGTGTTTTTAATGGTAAGTTGGTTCCTGAAAATGTTCCTTAAAATTCTTAAACCTTTCGGTAAAATAGGCATTATGCTTGTTATCATTGAGGCTATCGAGGACATGCTCAAGGGCGAAAACGGCGGAAATGAGGATAATACCGATCCTGCTGTTCCCGAGGCGTAAGCAAACACGAGTCCCGTCGGTTTATCCGGCGGGCAATTTTTATGTAAGGAGAAACAATGGGATATTTTTACAACAGGTTCGATAATGACAGCCTGAATAAAGCGTACGAGCTTCTTGAAAACTGCACTCCGCTGAAATTTGATTGCGGTGCTCTCTGCGGCGGCAAATGCTGCAAGGGCGGCGACAACGACGGGATGATTCTGTTCCCGGGCGAAGAAAAGTATTACGCCGGAAAAAGCGGCTTCACCGTTAAAAAAGACCTTGCGACAGGTTGTCTGTCGGTTGTATGCAGCGGTGAGTGCAGCAGAACGGAGCGTCCGCTTTCTTGCAGAATTTTTCCGTTTTTCTTTTATGCGGCGGAAAAAGACGGCAAAATCCGTATCAGACCCGGTGAAGATATACGGGCGAGGGGAGTCTGCCCGCTCGTCGGCAGCGAGGACGGTTACAACAGGGAATTCGAACGAAAAATGAGAATTGCCGCGTCTTTTTTAGAACAGGACGCCGAGATGTGTCGTTTTTTGAACGGTATTACAAAAAAAATCACGGATTTTGGTGCTTTTTCGCTTCCTCGGACGCGATAATAAGCAAATACCTGTTGATTTATTCGGTCGTACCGATTATAATGTATCTGCTAACCCCTAAATTTATAAGGAGATGTAATTTCTATGAGTTACGATGTTGCAATTATCGGCGCCGGTGTTATCGGTGCTTTAACTGCACGGGAACTTTCAAAGTATCGCCTTAATGTTGCCCTTCTTGAAGCGACAAACGATGTTGCCATGGGCGCAAGCAAGGCGAACAGCGGAATCGTTCATGCAGGATTTGACGCAAAACCCGGGACGCTTAAAGCGAAGCTTAATGTAAAAGGCTGCGCAATGATGCCCGGACTGTGCGAAACGCTCAGCGTACCCTACAAGAACAACGGTTCGCTTGTCGTTGCCTTTTCCGAGGAGGAAATGGAAACTGTTAAAGAACTCTATGACAGAGGAATTGCCAACGGCGTTCCTCAGATGAAAATAATAGGCAAGGACGAGCTTAAAGCGCTCGAACCCAATCTTGCCGATAATGTCTGCGGCGCTCTTGACGCTCAAAGCGCAGGCATTGTATGCCCGTATGAGCTTACTATCGCAGCTGCCGAGAATGCCGTTACAAACGGTGTTGAATTCAAGAGAAACTGCAAGGTCGAGGCTATTTCCTTTGCGGACGGCGAATTCACTCTCTCCACAACGGCAGGTGAAGTTAAAGCAAAATATATCGTTGACGCTGCCGGTGCGCATTCCGACGAGATAGCTAAGATGATAGGCGACGAGAGTGTTGAGCTTATTATCAGACGCGGTGAATATTTCATTCTCGACAAGGCTGTCGGCAATACCGTTTCACATACTATCTTCCAGTGCCCCACCAAGATGGGCAAGGGCATTCTTGTTTCTCCTACCGTTGACGGCAACCTTCTTATAGGACCTACGGCTGAGGACATTGACGACAAGGACGATACCTCCACCACTCCCGAAGGACTTAACACCGTTAAAACCTTCTCGGCCAAGAGCTGTCCGTCCGTTTCTACGAGAAATGCCATTACCTCCTTCTCGGGACTTCGCGCCCACCCTGTGAGCGACGACTTTATTCTCGGACCGAGCAAGGTAAACGCTCAGTTTATTCATGCCTCCGGTATTGAGTCTCCCGGTCTTTCCTCCGCTCCCGCAATTGCCGAATATCTTGCGGATATCATAACAAAAGCTATCGGCGGTGTTGAAAAGAACGAGAAGTTCAACGGCGTAAGACATGATGTTTTCCGTTTCCGTCACGCTACCGACGAGGAAAAGGAAGCTGCTATTGCCAAGAATCCCGCTTATGGCAGAATCATTTGCAGATGCGAAACCATCACCGAGGGTGAAATAATTGACGCTATCCACGCTCCTGCCGGTGCAAGAGATGTCGACGGTGTAAAACGCCGTACAAGAGCCGGCATGGGACGCTGCCAGGGCGGCTTCTGCGGTTCGAAGGTCGTTGAGATACTTGCACGCGAGCTTGGCACGGAAGTTAATACGATAACAAAGTTCGGCGGAAAATCGAACATTCTTTTCGATAAAACGAAATAAGGGGGAGAAAGCTATGTTGAATTATGATCTTGTTGTAGTAGGCGGCGGTCCTGCCGGCATGGCAGCTGCCCTTAAAGCCAAAGAGTGCGGCGTCGAGAAAATAATAATTCTCGAAAGAGCCGAAACTCTCGGCGGAATCCTCGAACAGTGCATACATACCGGCTTCGGACTTCATTATTTTGGTGAAGAGCTTTCCGGTCCCGAATATGCGGCAAAGTTCATTGCTCAGGTTGCCGAAACCGATATCGATGTCAAAACCGACACGATGGTTCTTGATATCAGCGACGAAAATCTTGTCACGGCCGTAAACAAAGCGGACGGACTTCTTAAAATTCAGGCAAAAGCCATTGTTCTTGCAATGGGCTGCCGTGAGCGTCCCCGCGGTGCGCTTGAAATCGCAGGCACCCGTGCTTCCGGTATCATGACTGCCGGCACGGCGCAGAAATATGTTAACATCGACGGCTATATGCCCGGTAAGAAGGTCGTCATTCTCGGTTCCGGTGATATAGGACTTATCATGGCGAGAAGAATGACGCTCGAAGGCGCAGAGGTTAAAGTTGTCTGCGAGCTTATGCCTTACTCGGGCGGTCTTACCCGTAATATCGTCCAGTGCCTTAACGACTTCAATATTCCGCTTCGTCTTTCCACCACCGTTGTGGAAACTCACGGTAAAGACAGACTTGAAGGCGTTACCATTGCTCAGGTCGATGAACATCTTCGTCCCATTGAATCGACGAAAGAATATATTGAATGCGATACCCTTATGCTCTCCGTCGGTCTTATTCCCGAAAACGAGCTTACCAAAAATGTCGGCATCGGCATAGACAGAATCACAAACGGTGCTGTTGTTGATGAAATGCGAATGACGGATCACCCCGGCGTTTTCGCCTGCGGAAATGTTCTTCATGTTCACGACCTCGTTGACTATGTTACACTTGAAAGTCAGATCGCCGGTGAAGGCGCAGCCGAATATATACTCGGCAAAGGCAGCAGCGAAAAGGTATATGTCAATACTACTACCGGAAACGGCGTAAGATATCTTGTTCCGCAGAGAGTAAATATCAAGAACGAAAATGATGTTAAGCTCTATTTCCGTGTCGGCAGAATCTTCAAGAATGCGAAGGTCGTTCTTGAATGCGACGGCGAGATCATTTCGTCCAAGAAGAAAGTTAAGCTTGCCCCCGGCGAAATGGAAAATGTCGTAATTCCGGCTGCAACGCTTGCGAAAATGACTAAGGACAGCACAATAGTTGTTAGAGTGGAGGAATAAGCAATGAAAAGAGAACTTACTTGTGTTGCATGCCCTCTCGGCTGCTCGATAACCGTTGAATATGAAGGCACAGAGGTTTTCTCCGTAACGGGAAACACCTGCAAACGCGGTGACGCTTATGCGAGAACGGAGGTCGTTAACCCCACGCGTTCGCTTACTTCGAGCGTTAAGGTAAACGGCGGAGTTCATCCCGTAGTTCCCGTTAAATCGAGCTGTGCTGTTCCCAAGACAATGCTTTTTGATTGCATGAAGGAGATAAACTCCGTGTCCGTTGACGCTCCCGTCAAGCTCGGGCAGGTCATAATCAAAAACATCCTCGGAACGGGCGCCGATATCGTGGCGACAAATAACGACTGAAAGGACACCGACAAATGTTAAAGCCATTTGAGCTTGCAAGCGAAGCAAAACCCTCTCTGCGTCAGATAAAATGGCAGGAAACCGAGTTTTACGCACTTATAAGCTATGGCTTGCCGGTGTTTACCGGGAAACAATACGGCGACGGTTTTACACCGCCTGCCGTATTTTGGCCTGAGGAAATGGATACCGACAGCTGGTGCGAAACCGTAAAAAACGCCGGTATGAACGGCGTTGTGTATAATTGTAAGGACTATGACGGGTTTTGCCTTTGGCAGACTCAAATGACCGATTACAGTCTTAAAAAATCGAATTGGCTCGACGGTACAGGCGACATGGTAAAGCTAATTTCACAGTCCTGCAAAAAGTACGGGCTTAAATTCGGTATAAGCATAGCCCCGTGGGACAGACATGAACAGCTTTTCGGCTCGGGTGAAGCGTATGACGAGTGGTTTTGCGGTCTGCTTACGGAGCTTCTCACGAATTACGGCGACATTTTTTATGTCCGTCTTGACGGTGTGAGCGGTCCATCTCACGGTAAAACGCAAAACTACGACTGGGGCAGATATTATTCTGTGATACGCAGGTTGATGCCCGACGCGGTAATAGCATTCCGAGGACCCGATGTGCGCTGGTACGGCAACGACAGGGGAGTGACGCGTCCCGAAGAATGGAGCAGCGTTCCTGCGTGGCACGGTGTTTACGATGACGGAACAAGCGTTCCTTCGCCGAAAGGCAGAAGCTCGTCCGTTATGGAGCTGGACATCGGCAGCAGGAAAGCGATAAAGCATGAAAAGGACTTTATCTGGTATCCGTGCGAGGTTTTTGTTCCCATGCGAAAGCACCTCTATTTTGACGAGGAAGATAAATATTCGAGCAAAACAAAGGATAAGTTACTGTCGCTTTATTATAACACGGTCGGCAATAATTCCTGTCTGATGCTCGGTATTGCGCCGAATAAGCGCGGAGTGCTTGACGAGATGGACAGTCAGATACTCAACTCGCTCGGTTATGACCTGAAAGTGATGTTTTGGCATAATCTGCTGCAACAGGCAGAGGTGACCGCGTCAAGCGAGCTGAGTGCGCTTTATGCGGCGGAAAACTCGGTTAAAAATGAGCGCCATCTGTTTTGGCGTCCGGCGGAAAACGATAAATGTCCCGAAATCATATTTAAACTTCCGAAAAAAGAGATATTCGATAAGCTTGTTTTATGCGAAAACATTTCCAACGGACAGCATATTGAAGCCTTCTCCGTTTTCCTTAAAAACGAAAAGGGAAAATGGAAAGAAGTTTACTCCGGTTCCGCCGTCGGATACAAGCATATTTGCTGCCTGAAAGCAGCCGAAGCGGACGAGATTAAAATCTCTTTCCCAGAGTTCCGAAAGTTTATGGAGCTGAGCTATGTTGCATTAAACTGACGGCTTTGCGATTCATTACAAAAAATAAATCTCAATAATTCGCCTGCGGTGTTTTTCTGACACTCAAATGCGGATCATTGAGATTTTTTATTTTTCCTTCGTTTGCCGTCCGGGCGTGCTGTCCGTTTCTTGTTATTCATCTCGTTACAGGCGTGCCGCTCGTTTTTATTTTTTACTCAACCGGCAGGAGCATTAAGTCCTGCCGATTGAGTATATTCGTTAAGCGTCGAGATGTACGGAATTGTCGAGAGTTTTAATGGAGTGTTCATGCAGTACTTTTTCCGCACGCTCACTGTCGTCCACGCGCATTACCGTCCATGCCTTGCCCTCTGTTTTTCCCATGAAAGCGTACATATACTCGATGTTGATTTTTTCGTTTGTCAAGGTATCGAGAATGAACGAGAGTCCGCCGGGACAGTCATCCATTGCCGCGGCGATTACCTCGGTGCATTTTACCGTTACGCCGTGTTCCGTCAATGCAACGGCAGCGTCCTCGGGCTTATCAACAACAAGGCGTAAAATACCGAAATCGGAGGTATCGGCGAGTGAAAGAGCGTTGATGTCGATGTTGTTTTTTGCCAGCACCTCGGTTACGGCGGCAAGTCTGCCGAATTTATTCTCTACAAAAACAGATAACTGCTTTATCATGATAAATCAAACCTTTCTTTTGTCTATTACGCGTTTTGCTTTACCTTCGCTTCTCTCAATGCTCTTGGGGTTAACAAGGTGGACCTTTGCACCTATTCCGAGCGTATCGCGGAGCATTGCGGTTATGCTGCGTTCGATTTTTTCGATGGATTTAACATCATCGGCGAAGAGTGCAGCACTCATTTCAACATTTATGTCGAATGTATCGGTGTTATTAACGCGGTCAACGATAATCTGGTAATTGGGTGTGATGTTGCCGCCGCTTGCTTTCAGAAGAACTTCTTCGATCTGCGACGGGAACACATTGACGCCCCTTATAATGAGCATATCGTCGCTTCTGCCCTGAGGCTTGTTCATTCTGACATGAGTTCTGCCGCACTTGCATTTTTCGTAGTTGAGCGAACAGATATCGCGCGTACGATAGCGTATAAGGGGGAAGCCCTCTTTGGTGAGAGTGGTGAAAACAAGTTCACCGGTGGAGCCTTCGGGCAGCACTTCGAGCGTATCGGGGTCGATAATCTCGGGGATGAACATATCCTCCCATACATGCATTCCGCATTGATATTCGCATTCGCCCGCTACACCGGGACCCATTATTTCCGACAGACCGTAGATGTCGTATGCTTTGATATGAAGCTTTTTTTCTATATTGCGGCGCATATCTTCACTCCACGGTTCTGCACCGAAAACGCCCGATTTAAGCTTTAATTTGTCCGTGAGTCCGGCTTCTTCTGCGGCTTCGCCGAGGTACATTGCGTAGCTCGGGGTGCAGCACAGAACGGTTGAACCGAAATCGACCATTGTTTGCAGCTGATTTGCAGTGTTTCCCGCGGAGGTCGGGATGACCGTCGCCCCAATCGTTTCTGCACCGTTGTGTGCGCCAAGACCGCCTGTGAAAAGTCCGTAGCCGTATGAAATCTGTACAAAATCGTTCGCATCCGCCCCTATTGCGGTAAACATTCTTGCGACGCAGTTGCCCCAATCAACAAGGTCTTTCTTTGTGTAGCCGACAACTATCTTTTTCCCTGTCGTACCGCTTGACGCGTGTACACGGACGATGTTTTTCATCGGCTCGGCAAAAAGCCCGTAAGGGTAGTAGTCTCTCAAATCCTTTTTGTAGGAAAACGGGAGCTTTGAAAGGTCGTCGACTCCGTGAATGTCATCGGGAGTCAAGCCCATTTTATCCATTCTTTTGCGGAAAAGCTCAACACGCTCGTACATTCTCTTGACCTGCTTTACGAGTCTTTCGCTTTGAAGCTCTTTGAGCTTTTCGCGCGGCATAGTTTCAATTTCCGGTTGCCACATTTTGTATTTCCTCCATTTGTTGTGCGGTGTTGTGCGGAAAATAAAAAAAATCCTCCGCAGAATTGCAGAGGACGGATAAACCGTGATACCACCTCATATTCGGTTTTACCTCACAATAAAACCCTCGTTGAGTACAAATATACTCCCTCGCGATAACGGGCGAACCCGATACAGCCTACTGTTGTTTCAGCCGATTGCTCTCGGAATGAACTCGGCGCGTGCGGAAGTTGTGCCTTGCACCAAACGGCATTTCTCTGAAAACACCGCGACGCGTCTACCTGTTTCCGGTCATTGCATTTGATGACATTACTTTAACACTGTTTTTTGTCCGTGTCAAGAGCGGATAGCAAAAACAGCTTAGAATATCGACTCGCATTTGTAATTATTTATTTTAGTTTTTTTATTAAAAAATGTTTTAATCTTTTTTATTAAAATTAGGCTTGACAAAACCCGAATGAAAATATATAATATTCAAGCAATCGATTAACGGACCATTAGCTCAGTTGGTTAGAGCAACCGGCTCATAACCGGTCGGTCCGGGGTTCG
>JAEDGF010000120.1 GCA_016297645.1 Clostridiaceae bacterium | reverse complement strand
CTTTTCGGTGGCGGTGCAGCCCTCTCTTGAACATTCATAGAGGTCGTAGCCTTCGTTTACACAGGTGTTTTCTACGGTCTTTACGAATACGAAATCGTGTCCCTTTGCGGGAATTTCAACGCTTTCCTTGTCAACAAATCCGCAGACTACGCAGCGGATGTCTACCGTGTAGCCCTTTTCGGTGCAGGTAGCGTCCTTGCCGGCTTTTTCTTCCCATGTGTGACCGGGTGACGGAAGAACGATAGTCTTTTCATAGCCGCAGACTTCACCGTTGTCGTTGCGTCTGTGTTTACATCTCCAAGTCTGCTGTCCGTCCGAAGTACAAGTCGGTTTAACAGCCGGGAACTCGGGTTCGTCAATGTCCTCGGGTTCATGTGCGACCGCTTTGAAAACGGCATTGATATCCGTGTGAACGGTTATGTTCGGCAATTTATCCCAACCGGTGAAGTAATACTCGTATTCATCGTCAAACGCCTTCTGCGGTCTTGCTGCCGGAGCGGTGTCGGGCAGCGGGAAGGGATCGACAGCGTTGTGATTTCTGGTTACAACAACCGTCTTTATGAGCCTGCCTTCATTGAAGAAGCGGACATTACATTTATAAACGGCATAAACGGTTTTGTCCGATGTGATCGTAAATGTCTTGTTTGCCGCAACTGCATCATTTGCGTCTGCGCTCTCTGCCCAGCCTGCATAGCTTGTGTTTGCAAGCGAAGCGGTAACGCCGGTGAGGTCAAATGTATGCGAGGTCTTGTTTCCGCTTGCATTGAGGTACTGCGTCTGCTTTTTGTTTGCGCCGGAAACGGTTCCGCCGTTGCCGTCAAAGCGGAAGTTGATATCGCTGCTGTATACGGCGTAGAAATGCTTGATGGAGTTTGTTTCGTTATTGTAGTTTGAAGTTACCGTAAAATCGGTGGTGTTTGCACCGGCAGCCGTTGTATCGGCACGCCAGCCGAGGAATGTAAAGGTTCTTCCGTCATATGTAACGGGAGCAGCTGCCTCTGTCGGTGCGGTGGCAACGAACGAGGTTTCTTTTGTTGTAAGAACCTTGGAGGAATCGGTGTAGGTTGATTCACCGTTTGCAGTGAGATAATGGAAACGGCCCGTAACGGTCTTTTTCCACTGAGAATACCACGAGGAATTACTCTTTATCTTCGTGCTGATGGTCATATTGGACGAGCCTGCGGTCTGATCCTTCGATGTAGTCCAACCGTTGAAAGCCCAACCCGCGCGTGTAACCGTAGGAGAGGTTACGACATTGTAGTTGTAGTAGGGATATGTGCTTCCGAGCGATTTCCAATCCTTTGCGGACTCATCGTAGTTGTAGAAGGTCGAGGTCAGCTTGAAGTTGGTTATGGTTATCTTTCTTGCAGTCGAAATCTTATTGCCCTTTTTCGCTCTGACATATACGGCACGGCTGCTGTTCGCTCCGTTATTCGAAACCCAGTCCTTTGCGCTGTTCCGGACGGTAACGGTGGAGGTGTCGCCGCCTGCGGTGGTGCAGGAAATACCGGTGATTGTCGTATTGGATGTTGCAGTAGCCGAGGTCGAAAGGATGTAGCTGTCCGGCTCCTGATACCATTCAACGCCGAACTGATCGTACACCGTTGCGGACGCGGTCTTGGCTGTTGCAGCCGTAGAACCCGACGGAACCGTCATTGTCATGTCGCTGCCGCCGATCACGACGGAGTTAACATAAGGCAGCGTGCCGACATTCATCGTCCATGTGCCCTTACAAGCCTTGAATGCGGACGATTTGCCGCTGAAAGACTGCTCGGCAACTTTCACATAGTCGCCCGAACCGGCCTTTCTTACATGAACTCTCATTGTTACCGCGCAGCTTCTCCATGTAAAACCACCGCCGAAGCTGAATTCAAATGTGACCTTTGTCGGGTAATAGGTTTCACCTGTCTTTTCGGCGATCCTGTATGTTGTTGTGCCATCCAGTTTCTGACTCCTGGTAGCGCGTGATGTTTCGCCGGCAGTACCGTTGTTGTACTTGCCGTAAACGGTCCAGTTCTGTTTATCCCAGCCGTCTGCACTGTCGGTACACTGTGCTTCAACATACCAATCGTACCTGCCTGCCGTTGCGGCTTCCGCTTCGTGCACTTCAAACGGATTGAAGAACAGGAATGTGCCTGCGACGAGCAAGAGACTCAACATAAGGCTGAGAGCTTTTTTTGGAATATCTCGTCTTGTTTTCATTGCAATCTTCCTTTCGATTACTGTTAGGCATTATAATTTTACCATTTTGTGAACAATTCGTAAAGTAAAATAACACACAAAAATATAAGCTGTTTTTTGTGAGTTTTCACAAATTATTCAAGGTTTTACGACAGTTTTTATTTTTGGGACGCAAAAATTCTTTTTTGAAATTACCTTTTGAGTAAAAATACTTCAAAAAAAATATCTTTTCCGAGCCGTAAAAACACCCTATTCGTCGTTGCATTACGAAAAGAAGTTTGATAAAATACAGAAAACCACAAAACGCGGAGGACATTATGCAGGATTTTGTTTTCAGGAAAGCGCTCCCCGGCGACATCGCCGCCTGCGCCCATATTTACGACCGCATTATAGAAGAACAGGACAAGGGCGGTTTTGTCATCGGCTGGGTTCACGGAATATACCCCACAGCCGAAACAGCCGAAGCCGCACTTAAAAACGATGAGCTTTTTGTATGCGAATACGACGGAAAAGTAGTCGCAAGCGGCATCATAAACAAAACTCAGGTCGATATTTACGCCGCTATACCGTGGCGCGAAACGGCAGACGCACGCGACGACGAGGTCTGCGTTCTGCACACCCTGACGGTATCTCCCGATATCACGGTGCGCGGCTGCGGAACCGCGTTTGTTGATTTTTACGAGAATTATGCCACGGCGCACGGCTGCCGCAACCTGCGGATAGATACAAATGTAAAGAACACCCGGGCGCGCAAGCTGTACGCCAAGCTCGGCTTCCGCGAAGCAGGGGTTGAAAGATGCACCTTTAACGGACTCCGCCATATTGACCTCGTATGCCTCGAAAAGCGCCTGCCCGTCTGCGTGCGGAAATATTCGCCGCGCGACAAGGAGGATATGCGTTTTATCTGCCGCGTGACAGCCGATAAAATATTTAAGCAGAGCGACAAGACCCGTACCGCCGTAACCACCGTTTACAACGACTATTTTACCGAGCAGGAACCGGAGCACATTTTCGTTGTTGCCGATGAAAATGACCGCGCCGTCGGGTATATTGTCTGCTGCGCCGATTTTGACAAATTCGAAAACTGCATGAAAAAGATATATATTCCGAAGCTCGTTAAGTTTTGTCCGTTCCTGACTCCCGTCGGCTTCTACTCCATTCATGCCGCAAAACAGACAGCGCCCACGCCGCATCTCCACATGGATATTTTGCCGCAGTATCAGCGCCGCGGCTGGGGAACGAAGCTCATGAACGCGCTTCGCGAGCAGCTAAAAAGCGAGGGATATCCGCTTTTGTCCGTCTGCGGTGCGGCGGCAGGCTCGCCGGGGTATAAGATGTACACAAAATACGGCTTCCGCCCGGTGAAGAACAGCCGTTCAAAGCGCGTCACACTTATGATCGACACCTAAAAACCCTCTTGAATACACAAAACAGACTCCTGACCGCTTTGTCCGTTTTTGGCTGCTCCGGAGCTTCTTTTCTGCCGAAGAATACCGATATTTTCGGGCTGTCACGGAATTTCTTTTACAAAACTCTCAAATATCGTCATTATAACACCATTCAATCACTTGACAACCGCCCTCAAAAGTGGTATCATTAGCGAGAAGTTTTGAGGGTGAAGGGCAAACAGCCCGGTGAAGGCGTTCGCGCTCCCCCGGCTTTTCATATGCGGATGTGGCGGAATTGGCAGACGCGCTAGGTTCAGGTCCTAGTGAATGCAAGTTCATGTGGGTTCAAGTCCCGTCATCCGCACCAAATCGAGCATTTATAAGGGATTAGACCTTATGAATGCTCGATTT
>JAEDGF010000119.1 GCA_016297645.1 Clostridiaceae bacterium | reverse complement strand
AAAAACAAAAGACTATATCCGCGCTGCGCGCTAAAAACAAGTGCTTTGCGGATTATAGTCTTTGTTTATTTTATTGCAAAAAAAGTTTTTGAGTACCGGAATGTCGCGCGAAGCACATGAAAGCGGTGTCCGCAAGACACAAATCGTATTCGAACAAATGCCGCGGCTCAGTGTCCGAAAGAGGTGTTCGCAAGGCATAAATCGCCTTCGGAACGGAATGCGTCGGTTTGTGTAGCTGTCAACTGCAATTTCCGGCAGCGGCTGCGGCGGAGTTACGCAAAATATCTAACGAGCGAAACAACCTTGCCGAGAACGATAAGCTCGTCTGTTATGATGGGTGCATAAGCGTCGTTTTCGGGCTGCAAACGGAAGTGTCCGTTTTCCTTGTAGAAGCGTTTTACCGTTGCTTCGTCGCCGATAAGCGCAACGACTATATCGCCGTTTGACGCGGTAGGTGTCTTTTTCGCAATGATGATATCGCCCGAAAGAATACCGGCGTTTATCATGCTGTCGCCGCGTACTTTCAGGGCGAAAAGCGGCTCGTCGGGGGCGTTGTCGGACGGGAAGGGGACATAGCCTTCAATGGCTTCGACCGCGAGAATAGGCATACCGGCGGTGACCGTGCCGAGGAGCGGCACCTGTGTTACGGAATCTGTCTGTCCCTTTACGCGGATAGAGCGTTTGAGCATGGGGTCGCGTTCGATATAGCCCGCCTGTTCGAGCGCATCGAGGTTTGCCTGAACGGAAGAAGTTGATTTGAGTCCGACGGCGGCGCATATTTCGCGGACTGTGGGCGGAACGCCGTTTTGCGCCTTTTCTGCGAGAAATTCATATATTTTACGCTGTGTTTTATTTAATTCTTTCATAGCGGCTCCTTATATATAATGTGTTTAAATATAGTATAGCACAAATGTTCTGAAAAGGCAAACATTTGTTTTGTTTTTTTGTGAAAAAATTTTTTCAACGGAAAAGAGTCCGAAAAAGTGTGCTTTGGTCGGCTATTGTGTCTGCTTTTACATATCGGCGGGAAATACCGAAAAGAGTTTTTTCTGCGCTGATGTACTCTCGGCGGTCGGCGATTGACTTTATCGGCGGCTTGTGCTACACTTATTAAATGTTATCAAATCGAACGGAGTAAAAAATGGCTAAATATCTTATTATTAACGCGGACGATTTCGGCTTGTGCCATTCCGCGAACCTTGCAGTCGAGGAGCTTTTCGAAGGCGGCTGGCTTCATTCATCAACAATAATGACTCCCTGTCCCGGTGCGGATGAAGCTATCGAATTTGCGATAAGTCACCCCCAATACGCTATCGGCGTTCATCTCACGCACACCAACGAATGGAAGGAGCGTTTCCCGTGGGGCGGACTCACCGACGGCAGCTCCATTCACACTCCCGAGGGTCGTCTTTGGCCCGAAAGCGACGATTTCGAGGCGCACTGCACATATGAGGATGCCTGTGCCGAAACTGTCGCACAAATCGAGTATTGTGAAAGAAAGGGCATGATCCCCTCTCATGTGGACAGCCATATGGGCGCGCTGTACGGACTTAACGGAAAGCTGAAAATGCTCCCGAAAACGCTTGCGATATGCGGCAAAAAGGGCTATCCGTTCCGTATGTTCTCAAAGCCCCTTGCTTCTCAGTGTCCGGAGGGGACTCCGCAGTGGCTGTTCAAGGCAGCCTGCCGTTTTTCGGGACTTTTCGGTCGCATAAATAATGTTCCGATGCCCGACTATCTTATATTCCCCGAAAATATTGCGGACGGCGAGAGCTACGAGGAGTTCAAAAACAACTTTATCGAATATCTCATAAACATTCCGGACGGCATAAACGAAACCTATGTCCACCCGGCGCTCGACACCGAGGAAATGAAAAATATAACCGGCAGATGGGAGCGCAGATACCGCGAGTATCTCGTCATGAAGGACCCCGAGGTTAACGCCGCATTTAAGACGCACGGAATTCATCTCATAAGCTATCGCGAGCTTGTTCAGCTGAAAAAGTGATGCCCTGTTAATCTGTTTTTCCCGCGTAAAAAAGCCGGTTCGGACGGTAACAAGCGTCGATCGGACGGTTATTTTAGGTTTTTTTTAAGAAATCGTTAACAAATTATTGATAATTTAAAGCCCTGATGATAAAATTATGTTACGAAACTGCTCCTTCGGTTCTGTCTTTTTCGGACGGAATTTCGGGCAGCTCCGGCATTAAAGAGGACGGAGAGAGAAGCTGTTGACTTTATAATCTGTTCGGCGCAAGGTGTCCTTTTTCGAACGGGGGTCTCTCCGGAAATTATTCAAGGGGAAGGTAAAAATTTATGGTATCAGTAATTGCTCACATCGGTTTCTACGCGGCTATCGTTCTCGGCTTGAAGGCAGTATTTGAAAAGCTGACTTCACTGTTTTGATCGGATTGAAACAAAATAAAAAGCGGACTGCCCGGTTAATTTTCGGACAGCCCGTTTTTTTACGCGGCAGCGTTTTTCGGCAGGAGATTTTTGCCCGTTTTCCGGCTCTTTGTGAGCCGTTTTTTGTAAGCGAATTCTCCCGCCGTGAAAAGCGGCTGCTTTTATTTTTTCTTGCCGGAAAGGCGGTTGAGGAGCATGGTAATTACTATTATTACAGCCATTACCGCAAGAATACCGAGCATTCCTTCGCCCATGTACTTTAAGTTATCAACAAATGCAGACGGATTGAAATTCATACTTTTTGTCCTCCCTTAGTTGAAGAATTTGAGGATAAGACCGCCCGCTATTACGGACGCGATCTGACCCGAAACATTTACGCCGATGGACTGCATAAGAAGGAAGTTCTGCGGATCTTCTTTGAGTCCCATTTTGTGTACTATTCTGCCGGACATGGGGAACGCCGAAATGCCGGCTGCGCCTATCATCGGGTTTATCTTGTTTTTGAGGAAAAGGTTGATGAATTTAGCGAACAGAACGCCGCCTGCGGTATCCATTACGAAGGCGACAAGTCCGAGTCCGAGGATAAGAAGCGTTTCGGGTGTCAGGAACCGGTCGTATTTCATCTGTGACGCAATAGTGATTCCGAGGAAGATTGTAATAAGGTTTGCGAGAACCTTCTGCGCAGTTTCCGAAAGGGAGTTGAGCACGCCGCATTCGCGGATAAGGTTGCCGAACATCAGGAAGCCGACAAGCGACACCGAACCGGGAGCGACAAGTCCTGCGACAACGGTTATTATTATCGGGAAAAGAATTCTTGTAAGACGCGAAACATCCTTCTGCTTGTACGGCATTTTGATAAGGCGCTCTTTTTTGGTGGTGAGCAGTTTTATTACCGGCGGCTGGATTATCGGAACAAGCGACATATACGAATACGCCGCCACCATGATGGCACCGAGGTATTTTGAATGGAGCTTCTGTGCAACGACTATTGCCGTGGGACCGTCCGCCGCACCTATTATGGCGATAGCTGCGGCATCGTTCAGGTCAAAGAACATTGAAGCAAGGCACAGTGTAAAGAATATTCCGAGCTGCGCCGCCGCGCCGAAGATCATCAGCTTCGGGTTCGTGAGCAGCGGGCCGAAGTCTATCATTGCGCCTATTCCTATAAAAAGGATCAGCGGGAACAGCTCGTTTGCGATACCGGCATCATACAGAACACTCAGCGCGCCCTTTTCGGTAACGCCGTTTATCGTCTGTGTTATTGCGCCGGAGAGCGGCAGGTTTACAAGGATCGCGCCGAAGCCTATCGGCAGCAGCAGCGAAGGTTCCATCTCCTTTTTGATGGCAAGGAAGATGAGCAGACCGCCGATGACCCACATTACGAGCATACGCCAGTCGAAGTTGTTGAGAATGCTTTCGAATAAAATATCCATTCTTTTCCTCGCTTTCATCTTTTTGTCGTTGTAAAACGAATCCGAATCGGTATACCATAAATCCGCCGGGAAAACCGGCAAGGCGGAACGCCGTTTTTTGCCGGAAGGCAAAAGGATTTATGATACAATGTTTTCAATCTTGCAGCACAGCTGCAAGCCGTGCGCAAGCACGGGGAATTTGACCTTTCGGGCAAATTGCAAAATTGGGGTTATTCTACCATAAATCCGCAGGTAAAACCGG
>JAEDGF010000033.1 GCA_016297645.1 Clostridiaceae bacterium | reverse complement strand
TTTTGTTCGACAATTCCGCTTTTTTGCGGTCTGGGCTTTTTTTACATCCCCTTTTGGTTATTCGAATTGTCGGCAGTGCAGCTGCCGAAAATCATCGTGGCAAACAGGCTGCAAAGTAAAAGTGTAATAATTGTAATTTTTTTCAATTTCTCCTGTCTCCTTATGTTGCTGTTAGTGGTCAACAGGTAAAAAACATTGGTATCACCGCTTTCAAAAATATATTTGCTAATTACATATTACAAGAAATAATGTTGTAATTCAATTCATTTTATTTATGAAAAATAATGTGCGTTCTTGTGGCTGTTACACAAAGATAATCTTTTTTGCAAATACTTGTTGACTATTGCAAGATAATAGTATATAATCAAACAGTGGGCGTTGTTCTACGGAATAACGCCCACTGTCTATTATATATTGTATTTATAATCAACGGAAAAGTGCTTTAACGGTATTTATAATATCTACGAGCACTTTTATTATTTTTGCAAAGAAGCTCAATGATGAAGAATTGCTGCGCTCACTGCGTGCGGAGAGCGAAAACTCGTCAAAGGGTTCTTCCGTGCCTGTTATAAACGAAGAAACCGTAAGGCTGTCGCCGTCAAAGCGAAGCAGAGAATAAGACGCGTCACCGCTCGGTACATCATACGAAAACTCGATATAGTCCTTGCCGTCAACGGACATATGTCCGCACTTTCCGCCGGATGCCGAACCGGCTTGCAGGTAGATAGTTCCGCCCTCGGCAGGCTTGCCATTCTTGGTGGGGGCGGTTCTTGAATAGAAGTGGTCGTGACCGCTCAAAACAAGATCCATCTGATATTCCTCGAAAAGAGGAGTGAGCGCGCGCGTGGCGAGCTTGTTTGAAGCCTCGTCCTCATCGGGCGAATATGCGGACATATGGAGAACCGCAATGCGCCACTTTGCGTTGGGGTAAGCCGAAACGGCATTGCTTATTGTTACTTCGTGAGCCGCTCCGTTCATGTTGAGAGCGTCTATAATTATAAACAGCGTTTCGCCGTGCAGGAAATAGCGGTCGTTGCCTGCGCCGTTTTCACCCATTTCGGAGAAATAACGGGAGTAAAGGGGAGAGTAAAAGTCGTGGTTGCCGGGTGCGCCCGCAAAGGGGATGCTGTCGAGCTTATCTGCCGAGAGAAGGACATTCATCTGTTTTTGGGAAAGCCCTTCGTTTATCTGATCTCCGCCCGAAACAATAAGACTTGCGCCCTTGTTTACGGCTTCAACAACCGTCTTTTCCCAGCCGTAGCCGTCATTTGCAACGGAGGTATCGGAGTTCTTTTTGCCCGATCTGCCGAGCTGAGGGTCGGAGCAGTACATCACGGTGTAGCTGCCCGAGGTATCGGCAACTGTGAACTCTTTTTCGGCAGACTTTTTGCCGTTCGTTGTAAAAGTATATGTGTATTTGCCCGTTTGCAGCTCTGCGAGCTTTACGGTGTGCTTGAAGCCGCTGCCTATGCTGACCGAAACGGAGGAACGCACCGAAACGGAATCGTCGGAAGCGCCTGCCGGACGGTATTCGAGCTTTTCGTTTGCGGCGTAAGAAAACCATGTGAAGTTGAGCGCGTTTTCATTTTTGCCGGGGGTTACAAGCATTTTACCGGCGGTTTTTGTCCTTCCGCCGTAAGACGCAAGCCATTCTTCGGGGGCGGTCATTGCGAACGCCGAAACCGAAAGCGCGGCGAAAACCAAAACAGCCGCAAGAACGATTGAGATAATTCGTTTCATTCTTTCCTTCTCCTTATCCTTTTGCCCGTGAAAAAGCGCGGACAAGTTTATTCAAAAACAATAAACCTACGGACATATACTACCATAGTTTTGTGCGTTTGTAAATACGGAAAATAGGCAGAAAGAAAAAGCCGAAAACAAAACTCAGACAGGCTGTACCGCTGACGGCGCACCGCAGCGGAGAATTGCACAGAACAGAAAGCCGGACAGGGCTGCCGTAAAAACAAAAACGGCACGGTAAAAACCGTGCCGCCAAAACACTAATGATTTTGAGGGATCTGCTCGACCGAACTAACTCAATCAGCGGATATCGCCGGTATCGGGGATATCGTCGGAAGAAGGCTCGTCTGAGGGATACTCATCAGATGAAGGCTCATCTGTGGAATCTTCCTCGGAAGGAACTTCGTCGGTAGAATCATCGGAAGGGGCTGTGGGGTCTTCACCGCTGCCGAAAAGATTCTTTACAAAGTCCATAATTGAGCTGATGTCGAAATCTCCGCCGCCGAGGCTGCCGAGAATACCGTCAAGGTCGATACCGCCAAAGATATCGCCGATTTTGATCTTATCACCGAGACCGCCGATAATACCACCGATGTCAACATCTTCACCGGAGAGGGGCTTGACAACGGGAGCATCCGACTTTGCGTTAAGAGCAGTAGCGGAAACGGAAAGAGATACCGACAGTGCAAGGACAAGAGCTATTGCAACAGCAATAATTTTTTTCATGGAAATTTCCACCCTTTCTTGATCTTGAATAAAAAATCTAAAACTGATTTTTTGTACACGCTAACTATACTACATTTGAGGGGTATATGTCAATATCATTTTTAAAAGTTTAAATAAAACTTTAATTAAAATGAGTTATGAGAAGTTATAAGTACCGCTCATGAGTACATCGGCAGGCTTCTTTGTACCGTCGATTATCGCTTTTGCGTTATCTGAAACGGTTGCGGAACTCTGGCTCATGGCGC
The DNA here is from genome assembly GCA_016297645.1 of Clostridiaceae bacterium. Taxonomy (GTDB): domain Bacteria; phylum Bacillota; class Clostridia; order Oscillospirales; family Acutalibacteraceae; genus RUG806. The sequence goes on along the minus strand of JAEDGF010000033.1, from coordinate 17,541 downwards.
TGTCAACCTGAGTAACAAGTGTTTTGAGAGTTTCGGCTGCCGTGCCGCTCTTTTCGGTGTAGAGTGCTTCGAGAACCTTTACAAGGTCGCACAGGTCGTACGAAAGACCGGCTTCGACAAGTGGGGAGGTAAGCTCGATTGCCTTTTCGTAGTTGCCGAGAATGAGGTAACAGAGAGCCGCTTCATACGCAGCGTAGTTGGTTTCTCCCGAAAGCTCCATCGACTTTTCGGCGGTCGCGAGTCCCTTTTCAACGCCCTCGTTCATACGGTCGCGAAGGGAGGCGTATTTGCCTGCATAGTCGTCCGCTTTGTTGATTGCAAGCACCTTGTCGGTAAGCTCGAACGCAGCGGCGTAGTCCTTTTCGCTTATATACTGACCGATGAGGTCGTAGCTGTAAACGAGCGGGAAGTCTTTAAGAAGCGAAGCATACTCTTCAAGATACTTCTTCATCGTTGCGGTGTCCTTGTCGGTGAACGCCTCGGTGAGGTACTTGTAATAGTCTACCATCGCTTTATCGTAATTGTTCGAGGACGAGGTGAGAAGCGCGTCAAGGTCTTTGTTCACGGACGCTTTGTCAATAGCCGTACCCGAGTAATAGTAGTTCGAATATGCGGTGTAGAATATTTCGTTCGCGTTCTTCTGCGCGTTGTAAAGCTGTGTTACGGTATTGTAAAGAGCCGTGTTTTCACTGTCGGCTGCTTTAAGCTCGGTTTCGGAGATATACTTCGTTGCAATTTCGTTTGCGCCCTGGATGTTGCCGGTTTTGAGAAGTATCTCCGTTGTTTTCCACGCCGTACCGAGCGTTGAAATGCCGAGTGCCTTTTCGGAATCGAGGGCGAGCGAATAGAGAGAGGATGCCTTTGTGAGGTTTGCGTCCTTTTCGGCTTCCATGGCTTCGACAGCGTCTGCAATCATGGAGACAATAGATTCCTTTATCTTTTCGCTCAGACCGTCGCCCGTTACAAGCGAGGTGAAATCGTCCTTCGAGGTCTTTCCGGCGGCAAACTGCTCGGAAGCAAGCTGATAAATGTCGCCCTTGAAGGCGGAAGCGGATTTAATGTCGTTCTGCATGGCCGAGAACTCGGCGGTTACGGGGGATGCGAGCATATCCTCCGTCATGTAGTTTTTGATAATAATGTTGGCTTCGTAAGCGTAGCCGTTGTTGTAGAGCATAAGAGCGGTGCGTTCGAGGAGCAACTGGCACGAAGCGCCCATGGAATTAAGTGTCTGATAAGCCGTAAGATAGCTCTTTGAAACAGACTGTATCTGTTCCTCGCTCGAAGCCGCCTTTGCTGCGACAGCGCCGTTGTAGATGCTTTCGAGAGCCTCGGCTATATCGTTCACAATAAGATCGTTAGCGCCGATCTCCTTTGCGATTTTCTTGAAGTCCGGCTTCTCCTCTTTGTCCGCGTAGGACTGTACGGCGTCGAAAGCCTTGTCGGCAATGCTGCCTATCTTGTCGCTTACCTCAACGAATTCCTTGAATTCAGCCGTCTTGGGCGACTTTTTCATGTCCTCGGTGCCGTTTTCGTCAAAGTATGTCTTTGCCGCGCCGAAGCCCTCTGTTTCGCAGGTGTCGACTACGATGCTTTCGATGAGCTTCTGACGGTTGCTTTCAAGTCCGTTCTGCTCGGTGCAGAATTCGAGAGCCGCTTTATGGTATTTTATTCTTTCGGCAGCTGTTTTTGCGGACGATGCCTTTATCATGTTGCTCATGTAGTCGGCAGAGTCCGGTACTTTTATAACGGAAGTCAGCGCGCCCGCAAGGAACGCCGTGGAGAGAAGCGACAGAATCATAACTATCACGCAGACAGTTAAGCCTGCCTTGCCCGATTTTTTCTTTTTCTTCGGTCTTGCGCGCTTCGCAAACTCTTCTTCTTCCGAATCATCTTTTTCGTCGTCATCATTCAGCTCGTCGTAAGCCTTTTCGTCCGAATAGTCGATAGCCTGAATGACCGGTCCGTCCTGTGTTGTGTCCTCATCCTTTTCGGCGGCTTCGGCGGCTGTTTTGTCGTATGTCGCCTGAAAAGTATCGCGAAGCTGTTCAAGCTCCTGCGTGAGGTTCTCGTCCGTGCTTTCACCGTTTGCCGGCTGCGCGCCGTCGGTGTCCGGAGTGAGATTCTTTGTGTTTTCTTCGCTCATTGAGTTTTACCTCCGAATTATTTTTCATTTTATGATAACATCTGTGTGCCTTTTTTTCAAGAGCTTTTTTGTTGAGATGTGCAAAGCCCGGCGAAAAGCGCACGCATTCTCACTCTGTAATAGTACCTCCGAAACCTTAACCGAGCTTTAACCCGCCGCTTTTTGCGGAATGCGTACGGGCGATTCCGTTCTTTTTTTGCGGTCGAAGCTTTTTTATGTGCAGATTCACAGCTCGGTTCGGGGGTGATTGCCCGCGCCGGAAATTTCTTCCTTCGTAAAGAACTGCGCTATATATAATTGTTTGTAGCAAAAGAGGAAAACCGCGCCCGCCGTCCGTTATTTTTTGGGCGGCAGGCGCGGCTGAATGAGCTAAAAACGGAAAAAGCGAGGACATTTCCGTTTTTCGAATATGTAAGACAGAAAAAAAGTGTTCTGAGCAAAAAACAGGAAATATTGGGCAAAAGCGTCCGTTAGTACATATTCTTTCGTATAATTTTTACGGTGCTGTTTGATACTCGGCTGTTTGCCGTCCTGATTTTTACACAGCCTTCTTACGCATTCTCGGGATAAATTATTTTCTTGATCGCCGGAATGCGGACAAGTATACCCGCCGCTACGGTCGTAAGGATCATTTCGGGGAGCAGATATGTTCCGTTATAAATCAGTGAATAGATAAACGGCGACTGTCCTTCGGGTGCCCACTGCTTCCAAATCAGGACGCCCGTTATGTAGTGGCAGCAGAAGCGAATGAATATCACGAGCATGATGCCGAGAAGTGCGCCTGCCTCCGGGAATTTTGCCGGTTTGAATTTCTTGAAGCAGCCTGCAAAGCCGAGAATGGTAAAGGGAACGATGTAGTCGAAAAGCACGCAGATAACGACCATCAGCGAGGTCGTTATATACGGGAAAACATTGCCCTTTGCAAGTCCGGTTATAAGCTGGTAGAGCGAATAGAGGAATGCAGTGGGGACTGCCGTTTTTATGCCGTATTTAACGGCAAGAAGGCACAGCGGAAGCATACTGAGAAGCGTTACCTTGCCGCCCATCGGCATTTCCCAGATGGTGATAAAGTCGAGCGCGATGGAAAGAGCAAGCATAACGGCGCTTTCCGCGAGTTTGATAAGCTGCGGGTTTCTTTGTTTTGCCATGTTTTGTTACCTCTTAAAGTAAAAAAATTATCCGTACACGGGCAAGCGCACGGATAATAAAACATTGCAAATGTATTGCTCTAAACTCCCTACGCCGGTATTACCCATATCAGGTTAAAGGGTTCGAATCGCTCCGTCTCAGCCTTTTACAGCACCCCTGTTCGGATTTGTCTTTATATTACAGCACTTTTGTGCCGTTGTCAATAGTAAAAGCGGTGATATTTGCGCTTTTCTGCGAAAAAGAATTGAGCTTTACCGTTCGCGCATTATAAGCAGCGTTCCGTTTTTTACTTCGATGTCAGCCGAGTCCGCCGTGAACTCGTTGCTGACCCCGAGAGGGAAAAAACAGTTCAACACAGCGTCTGTAAGCATATATTTGAGTCCGGAAAAGTAGGAAACGCCCGTGCATTTTTCCGAAAATGAAAAAACAGATACGGTTTTTCCCTTCTCGCCGCAAATCGTCCTTCTGCCGTTCGTGAGTGCCGTTACCTCGTAGCCGTCGCCGAAAAGCGAGCAGAGAAAGCCTTCTTGCGAGAGGGAAGCGCACAGCGCGTAGTTTGCCGCCGAGTGGTCGGGTCTGCCGCCCATTCCGCCGTAGATATAAAACGAATTGCAGCCGAGCGAAACGCCCTTTTGAGCCGCCGCAAAGGTGTCTGTAACATCTTTTTCTACCGGAAGCCGGGTTATGTTCGCGCCCTTGGGGACTTTTCCGAGCGAGTCGAAGTCACCCAGAATAAAATCGGGCGTTATATTCAGCTCTCTGCAATGCGTTAGCCCCGCGTCAGCCGCAATGACAACGGCGTTTTCGGGAACGACCGGTGCAAAGCCGTCATATTTTCCTGCGCCGAAAATGACGCAGCTTTTCAGTTTTTCCATTCGCTTATCACCCTGTACACTTCGGCAGGGGAGCCGGCGAGAGCCGTTGCTCCGCATTTCTGCAATGTGCCGTCCTCGGCAAAGCCGTAAAGCACGCCGAGAGAATCGACTCCCGCTTCGTTCGCGCCGTTTATGTCAAATTCCGTGTCGCCTATCATAAGGACATCTTTTTTGTCCGCGCCGAAGTGTTCAACAGCGTTTTCGATAAGCGAGCGCTTGTCGGAGTCGTGCGTGGCAAAGCCGGGGCATGAGAAAAACGAAAAGCAGTCGTGAATGCCGAGCTTTTCCGCGATTTTTTCGACAAATTCCAACGGCTTGGACGAGCAGACCGCCAGCACCTTACCGTCCGCTTTCAGCTTAACGAGAGTGTCTTTTATGCCGTCGTAAAGCCTTGTTTCGAGATAGCCCTTCGGAGCGTACCGTTCACGGTAAAGCTCCACGAAGCGCGCGGCATTTTCCTCGTTTTTCTCGCAGTAGTTCATGTAGCTGTCGAAAAGTGACGGTCCGATAAAGCGGCGAAGCGTGTTTTCGTCCGGCACGGGAACGCCCATTTTGCCGAGCGCGTAGCGTATGCAGGCGGTTATTCCCTCGGAGTTGTCGATAACCGTTCCGTCAAAATCAAAAAGAAGATATTTTTTAGCCATGTTCATACCCACTTGTTCTCTCCGAAAGCGTTGTCGTACGCTTTGATTATTCGCGCGTGCACCTCGTCTACCGTGCCGGAGGCATCGACAAGAACAATGTTTTCTTTGTCGCCTATCAGATCAAAGACCTTTGAAAACAGGTCCTTTGTACGGTTGAGCGCGTCCGCGTTTTCGTATATTTCAATTGCGCTTGCGGGACGGTTTGCGTTTATCCTATCAAGGCATTCATCGACATCCGCAGTCAGGAAAATGACAAGATCGGGGCGCGTCACAAACGGACAGGAGTAGTGTATATCCATTGTCCATTTCAAGTCGGTTTCGCTGCCCTGATAGGCAAAGGTCGAATAGTAATACCGGTCGGAAATCACGGTTTTACCGTTTTTTATGTTCTCGATTATCCCGTTTTCTCCGCAGTTATGCTGAATCCTGTCCGCCAGAAAAAGCGCTGCCGTGCTCCACGGTGAGGACGGTACCTCGCCCGACAGAACTCTGCGCAGCAGCTTTCCGGTCGGCATATCGGTAGGCTCTGCCGTCGTAACGGCGGGAATGCCGCGCTGTTCGAGCGATTTTTGCAGCAGCTTTATCTGTGTTGTCTTTCCGGTGCCGTCAAGCCCTTCAATTACAATGAATTTACCCATTTTTTATCTCCCGGAGCTTATTTGAAAGTGCCGCAAGCTGCTCCATCGAAAGCGCCTCTGCCCTTACGGTCGGAGAAACGCCGATGTCGGCGAGTGCGGTGTTTATTTTGTCCTTTGAAATGCCGAGCATGGACGAAAGTCCGTTTGCCGCCGTTTTTCTGCGCTGCGAAAAAGACGCGCTTATTACGGAAAAGAAGAATTTTTCATCGTCGACCGACACGGGCGGCGTTTTGCGGACGGTCAGCTTTATCACCTCGCTGTCCACATTGGGCGAGGGGAGAAACGAGCTTCTGCCCACCTCGAAAAGGCGTTCCGCCGACGCGTAGTAGTTGACTGCGGCGGTTATTGCGCCTGCCGAGCGAGTCCCTACCGGTGCACACAGCCGCTCTGCTGCCTCCTTTTGCACCATGACCGTTATGCTCTCAACGGGCAGGCGGCTTTCGAGCAGATACATGATTATTGGCGAAGTGATATAGTACGGCAGATTGGCGCATACAAATACACGCATTCCGCCGAACTGCTCGTCTATAAGCCTGCCGAGGTCGGTTTTCATGACATCGGCGTTTATGACCTGCGCATTTCTGTAATCGGTAAGTGTTTCGGCAAGTACGGGAATAAGGCGCGTGTCAAGCTCCACGGAAACGGTCTTTTTCGCCCGTTTGGCAAGCTCGACCGTGAGTACGCCTATTCCGGGGCCTATCTCTATAACGCCGTCGTCCGGACCTGCTCCGCACATTTCAGCCATTCTCGGACAAACCGTCGGGTCAATAAGAAAGTTCTGCCCGAGCGCCTTTGAAAAAGTGAAGCCGTGCCGCCCCAGGAGCCGCTTTATGTAGTTTATATCGGTAAGTTCCATTAAATTCTCTTTCATTATTACTTTGTAACGCTTTTGAACTTTTCGTACGCTTCGTCCCACGCAGCCGTGTTTTCGGGGGAGTAGCATTTAAGCTGTTCGCTGTTTGCAATTATGCGTCTTGCTTCGACCACATCGGCGATATCGCCGCCGGAGATGAGCTGAACCGCAACATTTCCCATAACGGTCGCTTCGATAGGTCCGGCGTAAACAGTGATATTACACGCGTCCGCGGTCATTTTGCATAGAAGAGTATCTTTTGTGCCGCCGCCGACGACATTCAGCGAGTCATAATTTTTGCCGGTGCATTTTTCGATGCCCTCCAAAACGGCGCGGTATCTGAGTGCAAGGCTCTCGTAAATGCAGCGAACGGTCTGCCCTTCGTTTTCGGGGACGCTCTGCCCGGTGCGGCGGCAGTATTCCGTTATCCGCGCGGGCAAATTACCCGGCACGGCGAATTCCGGCGCGTCCGGATCTATAAAACGGGCGAAGGGCTTTTCGCGCAGTGCCGCCTTTTCAAGCTCCGCGTAGGAATACTCTTTACCCTCGCGAATCCACTGGCGGCGGCTCTCCTGTATGAGCCACAGTCCGCATATGTTTTTGAGAAATGCCGTCGAGTAGCCGAAGCCGCCCTCGTTTGTGACATTGAACGAATACGAAAGGTCGTTTACTATCGGCTTTTTCGTTTCCGTGCCGAAAAGCGACCATGTACCGGAGCTTATGAAAGCGAAGTCCTCTTTTTCGGACGGGACTGCCGTTACAGCCGACTGCGTGTCGTGACCGCATACGGCGATTACGGGAACTTTTTCAAGTCCCAGCTCCTCGCAGATTTCGTCGCTCAGATATCCCGTTACCGAGCCGGACGGAACTATGCGGTTGAATATTTTTTCGGGCAGTCCGAGCTTTTCGAGTATTTCTTTGCTCCAATCGCGTGTGTTTATGTCCACAAGCTGCGAAGTGGTCGCAATGGAATACTCGCTTACTTTGTTTCCCGTAAGGAAATATGCAAAAAGATCGGGCATGAAAAGCAGACTCTCCGCACGGGCGAGAAGCTCCGGACGGTTTTCTTTAATGCTTAAAAGCTGGAAAGCGGTGTTGAAATCCATAAACTGGATTCCCGTCAGCTTGTACATCTCGTCCTTACCGATGTACTTTGCCGCTTTTTCGACCATGCCGATATTGCGCTTGTCGCGGTAGTGAACGGGGTTTTCGAGAAGCACTCCGTCCTTGTCGAGCAGACCGAAGTCCACTCCCCAAGTGTCTATTCCTATGCTGTCGAAGCCGCCTGCCTGCTTTGCTTTGAGAAGTCCCTGTTTTATCTCGTGGAAAAGGCGGAGGACATCCCAGTAGAATGTCCCGTTTACCGTCACGGGGTCGTTTGAGAAACGGTGGACTTCATTGAGAGTTATCCGACCGTTGTCGAGCGTGCCGATAATGGCTCTGCCGCTCGAAGCGCCGAAATCAAAGGCTAAAACGCGTTTTGCCATGTCTTTTTCTCCGTTCGATTATTTTACAACGCCCTTTTTGAGGATAATGTTGGCGTACAGTGCGCTTTCGCTCGTTGCGATAACGGCGTATGCCTCGCGCGTTCTCTCGTAGAACTTAAAGCGCTCTATCTGCGAGATGTTTGTTTCGCCGTTGTTTTTTGTTATGATATCCTCGTATTTTGCCCATATTTCGGGTGTGGGATCGTCCTTTGCAGTCGCCATGAGCATGGCGGGGCTTTCAACATATGTATCGAGCGGAATGAGTTTAAGAACAGCGTCAAGTATTTCGGGTACGCCGTGACCGTCCATTCTTATAAGGCGTTTGGCGTTTGAAGCCGCCGGGAAATTGCCGTCGCCTATAACGATCTCGTCGCCGTGACCCATTTCGCACAGTGTTTTGAGAAGCTCGGGGGAAATAATAGCGGGAATATTTTTAAGCATAACTTTTTGTCCTTTCCGTATGTTGTGGTTTTATCAGTCCTCGGGCGGAATGCCGTCGGTGTATTGCGAGTTGTAAAGCAGTGCGTAGAAGCCGTTTGCTTCGAGCAGCTCGTCATGTGTGCCCTGTTCGACTATCGCGCCCTTTTTCATTACAAGAATGTTGTCGGCGTTTTTGATGGTCGAAAGCCTGTGGGCGATGACAAAGCTCGTTCTGCCCTCCATCAGCTTGTTCATAGCCTGCTGAATGAGCTGCTCGGTTTTCGTGTCGACCGACGAAGTGGCTTCATCGAGAATGAGTACCTTCGGGTCTGCGGCAACGGCGCGCGCGATCGTAAGAAGCTGCCTCTGACCTTGCGAGATGTTGGAGCCTTCCTCCGTAAGGACCGTGTCGAAGCCCTGCGGAAGACTCATTATGTAGTCGTATATCTGCGCGGTTTTTGCGGCGTTTTCAATGTCCTCGTCCGTTGCGTTCTCGTTGCCGTAGCGGATGTTCTCTTTGACCGTCCCCTTGAACAGCCAAGTGTCCTGCAACACCATTCCGAAATTCGAGCGCAGCTTGTTGCGGCTCATGGAGTAGATGTCAACGCCGTCGAGATAAATATGACCGGAATTTACATCATAAAAACGCATCAACAGGTTGACTATTGTTGTTTTTCCCGCGCCCGTAGGGCCTACTATCGCCGTTACCGAGCCTGCCGGGGCGGTTATGTTGAGTCCGTCTATAAGAGGTCTGTCCTCGATATATCTGAACGACACATCGCGGAATTCTATTCTGCCGTCCGGAGTTTCCGCCTGCTCGGCATCGGTAGAGTCGGCTTTTTCCTCAGGCTCGTCAAACAGCGCGAAAACTCTTTCCGCTGACGCGAGCGAGGACTGTATCTTGTTTATGATGGACGATATGTTTACGATAGGCGAGGAGAACGAGGATGAGTAAGACAGGAATTTCTGAATGTCGCCGAGCTTGAACGAGCCGGGGAAGTTTCCCGAAGCGGTTTTGAGTACGAAGTAACCGCCGAGCAGGCACAGCGAAACATAGTTGAGGTTTTTGAACAGAGTCAGCACCGGGCTGAGTATGCCGGATATCATGTTCGCGGTAAACGAGGTTTTGCCGAGCCGTTCGGTTATGTCCCTGAACTCGGAAACGGATTTTTCCTCATGTCCGAAAATGCGGACAATGGTGTGTCCGGCGTACATTTCCTCGATGTGTCCGTTCATGTCGCCCATTGTGTCCCAGTATTTCTTGAACCATTTTTTCGATATTTTCGAAACTCTGTATGAGATCGTACCGGTGAACGGGACAAGGCATACCGCAACGAGCGTCATCCATATATTGCCGGTCCTGAGCATCATTACAAGTGAGCCGATGACCTGAATTATTCCCGTCATGACAGTGAGGATGCTCGATTGAAGGCTTGAACTCACATTTTCGATATCGTTTATAATTTTGGATATGACCTGCCCTTTTGTCTGCTTGTCAAAGTAGCTCAGCGGCAGGCGTGAGAGCTTTGCATTTGTCTGCTCTCTCAGCGAACAGACGAGCTTCTGCGATACGCCTGCGGAGAAAAATTCCTGAAAGAAGGTGAATACGCTCGTAAGTCCGTATACGAGGGCGAGCTTTATGACAGTTCCCTTGCAGGAATCGAAAACTATAACATTGCCTTGAAGCCGACCCGTGATGAGGTCTTGAAGCTGATTTATAAGCTCGCCGAAATATTCGGGCGCGATAACGCCGCACAGAGTCGATGCGCACGCCGATATGACTATTATCGCCATCGGAACGGCGTGGGGCTTTATGAGTGCGATAAACCTGAAAAGCGTGCTTTTTGCGTGCTGCGGCTTCTTGTCGGCAGGATCGTTCTTGCGGTAGGCGGCGTATTTACTCTCGAATGAGGCTTCGGGAACGGTGTTGTTTTTTTTCTTGTTACTCATTCTCCTGTGCCTCCTTTACCGCTTCCTCCGAGAGCTGTGTCGCAACTATCTCTCTGTAAATTTCGCAGGTGTTTATAAGCTCCTTGTGCGTTCCCTGACCTACGACCTCGCCGTTGTCGAGAACTACAATTCTGTCGGCATTTATTACCGTGCCTACGCGCTGCGCTACTATAATAAGGTTTGTTTCCGTGAGATCCTCTTTGAGCGATGCTCTCAGACGCGCGTCCGTTGCGAGGTCAAGCGCCGAGAAGGAGTCGTCGAACAGAATTATCTCCGCGCCCTTTACAACGGCTCTCGCTATGGCAAGACGCTGCTTTTGTCCGCCCGAGAAGTTTTTGCCCGCCTGCGAAACGAAGCTGTTTATTCCGTCCGGCATGGCGGCGACGAAGCTCTTTGCCTGCGCCGTTTCAAGCGCTTTCCAAATCTCTTCGTCCGTTGCGTCGGGCTTGCCGTATCTTATGTTATCAGCTATCGTGCCGCTGAAAAGGTACGCCTGCTGCGGGACTACCGCTATGCGTTTTTGCAGCTCCTTTTCGCCTATTTCCTTAACATTTACGCCTGCGACAAGGACTTCGCCTTCGGTCACATCGTAAAGACGGGGTATAAGGTTCATGAGCGTTGTTTTGCCCGAGCCGGTTATGCCTATAATGGCGGTTATCTCGCCGGGCTTTGAGAAAAACGATATATTTTTGAGTTCAAACGGTTTTTCCGGTTTTTTGACCTCTGCGGGAGTGTTTTCCGGAGCTTTTGCTGTGTCTGCGGCAGCGTCTGCGACTTTCGTTTCTTCGCCCGGCTTATTTGAAGCGGCAGCCTCTGCGCCCGTTTTTGCGTTTGCCGCAGTCTTGGGGGGCGGCGCGAAACGCTTTTTCTTTTTCTTTTGCTCAACGGGCTTATATTTGAAGCCGACATTTCTGAATTCGACCGTTCCTCTGTTTTCGGGAAGGGGAGCGACGGGATTCTCCGGTTCTTTTATGTCGGAAACCGCATCCATTATCTCTTTGATTCTTCTTCCTGAAATGGACGCGCGCGGAATGGAAATGACGATGCCGACGACGGAGGTGACGGAGCTTAAAACGAGTGAAAAGTATGTAATGAACTGATACATATTGGGTATCGTTGCGTTTATCGCTTCGTAGTCGAGCTTGGGGTCGAGCGAGTTTGCGTCATTCACGCACAAAAAGACTATCACGCACAGAAAAACATAGAGCGCCGCCGACAAAAACGGAGTGATGACAGCCATGATACGGGCGGCTTTCAGCGAAATATCGGTGAGGGTCTTATTTGTTTCCGCGAAACGCTTGTCCTCGTATTCGGTGCGGTTGAAGGCACGGATAACTCTTATACCGCTTATCTTTTCGCGCATTATCTGGTTTATTTTATCGACGAGCTTTTGTATTTTCGAGTAGATGGGAATGACAACGGCTATGACCGCCACCGCGAGTACCGCTATCACCGGAATGCACCACAGCGCTTTTTTTGCAAGGGAGGCATTCGTCTTGAATATCATGAAAAGTCCGCCTATGAGCATTATCGGGAGGGGAACGAGCGATTTCAGCGTGCCGAGAACGACATCATGCACCTGACGGACATCGTTGGTGGTACGCGTAACGAGCGATGCGACTCCTATTTTGTCGATATCACTCTGCGACAGACGGCTTACCTTTTCAAAAATGTAAGTCCTGAGCGAAATTGCGTATCCGACCGAGGTCTTTGTCGAAAAGTATGTGTTCAGAATCGAAGTGATGATACTCGCGACGGAGAAAGCGAGCATTATAAGCGATATCTGAATTATTTTGTGCATATCGGATTTGAGAACGCCCTCCGACAGCATATCGCGCGTGTATACCGGCAGAAGAAGCTGCAAAACGGTGTTTACGGTCGCGAAAATTATCGAAAAAATAAGAGTAGGCACATGGGGCTTTAACAGGCTCAGGACCTTTTTCATCAATCTTCCCTCCGGAAAAACAACTGCCCGTACAGGCAAAATAATATCACTTTATATTAACACGGCGGCGAAGAAAAAACAATAGAAAATTTCCGCCGGGAAGTGTGGTAGAAAAGAAGCGCTTTTTTCGGGCTGTTGTTTGTGCAAGTATACGAAAATAAAAATTAACAACCTTGTGCTTGCTTTTACCCTGTCCGAAGAAGTATAATTACTGAAAACAAAACATAATTTAAATAAAGGCGAAGCGTAATATGGTATTTTCGGGACTTGTTTTTCTGTTGGCGTTCCTTCCGGCAAATTTAATATGTTATTTTTGTGCAAAAACGATAAAAACGCGCAACATAATTCTGCTGCTGTTCTCCCTCGTGTTCTACGCGTGGGGGGAGCCTGTCTATGTCCTCCTGCTTCTCGCGATGTCGTTTTCCTGCTGGTTCTTCTCGCGCCTTATCGACAACGCCGGCAGCGATGCGGCACGCAAGGCGGCAATGGCGGGCGCGGCTGTCGTGTGTATAGGTGCTATCGGTTACTTCAAGTACATAGGCTTTATTGTCGAGAATATAAACGGACTTATCGGGCATGAGGCTATCCCCGTTCCCCAAGTCGCGCTTCCCATCGGTATATCGTTCTACACATTCCAGCTGCTCACCTATGTGGTCGATGTCTATCGCGGAGAAGTGCCTGCACAGAAGTCATTTTGGAAGGTTCTGCTCTATGCGGGGCTGTTTCATCAGTGCGTTGCCGGTCCCATCGTCCGCTACGGTGATGTCGAAAACGAGCTTACCGAAAGGTATAGTACGCTTGACGGCATTTATAACGGAATCGGCAGATTCTGCTTCGGACTTGCGAAAAAGGCGGTGCTTGCAAACGCCTGCGGCGCCGTTGTCGATGCGCTTCTCATAACGGACGCGGAAATAGGGAACGCCTCGCACCTTGCCGCGAATATCAGCGCTCTCTCGGGGCGCTCTGCGCTTACCCTGTGGATGGGCATGGCGTTTTTCATGCTTCAAATTTACCTCGATTTCTCCGCCTATTCCGATATGGCGATCGGCATGGGACTTATCTGTGGCTTCCATTATAAAGAGAACTTCAACTACCCCTATGTCGCTTCGTCCGTCACCGATTTCTGGCGGCGCTGGCATATGTCGCTCGGCACATTCTTCCGCGATTATGTTTATATTCCTCTCGGCGGCAACCGCAAGGGCAAGGCTCGGCAGATATTCAATATGTTTGTCGTGTGGGCGCTCACCGGTCTTTGGCACGGCGCAAGCTGGAACTTCGTTTTGTGGGGACTTTACTTCTTCGTCCTGCTCGTTCTCGAAAAGCTGATTCTTCTCAAATTCTACGAAAAGCACCGCGGACTCGGCATTGCCGCCACGCTGACGGCAGTTTACTTCGGCTGGATATTCTTCAAGTTCACCGACCTGTCCCTTGTGAAAACGGTGCTTAAAGGAATGTTCTGCCTTAACGGAAATTCGTTTTCCACCTTCGAATCGCGTTCGTTTGCTCTGAGCTATCTGTTCTTCTTCATCATCGCCGTTCTTGCCTGCACTCCGCTTGCAAAGAACATCGGCGCGCTGCTGAAAAAGAAGTCGGTATACACGCCCGCTCTCAAAACGGTCACGACGGTATGGGACGCGGTGATACCGGCGTTTATGTTCGTCATCTCCTGTCTGTCGCTTGTCGGTGACTCCTACAATCCGTTCCTCTACTACCAATTCTGATAATAGTTTCATTTTTTCGGAGATATACTGCAATGAAAAACAAAAACGGAAAAAACAGAAAAACAGCAAGAATAGTCATAACGGGTACGCTCGTTCTTGCACTTACCTTCGGCGCGTTTATTCTTCCCTTGCGTCCGAAGGTGAGCGAAGCCGAGAAGCGTCCGCTTGCTCGGTTCCCCGAGTTCAGCTTTTCCTCGCTTTTCAGCGGAGAGTATTTTTCGGGGATAAGCTCATGGTTTTCCGATACCGTGCCGTTTCGCGATTCTCTCGTCGAGCTGAACTCCAAAATTCAGCACCTTCTCGGCACCGCAACCGTGCTTAAAGGCTTCAACGAGGCAAAGGCGGGCGACGACATTCCCGATACGCCCAACACCGCGCCCGTTACGGAAGCCCCCGGCGTGTCAGATATTTCTTCGGGAACTACCGCTCAGCCCGACTCCTCCACCGCCGCGCCCGAAACCGAGCCTCAGGGAGAATACGACGGACTCGTACAGAAGTTCGATTCGATTCTTGTCGCGGGCAACGCCGGTTACGAATACTACAACTTCAATCAGGCGGCAGCCGATGCCTACATAGCAGCTGTCAATGCGGCAGGGAACAAGCTCGGCGGCAGAGCGTCCGTTTACAGCATGATAATCCCCACATCAATTGATATCACGCTCGACGCGCGCGTCAGGAAAAAAGTAAATGTGTCCGACCAGAAAAAGGCGATAGAATACATGGAAGGCTCGATGAATCAGAATGTCCGCCGCGTCGAAATTTTCGATACCATGAAGGCGCATAAGGATGAGTACATCTATTTCAGGGCCGACCACCACTGGACGGGACTCGGTGCGTACTACGCATATGTACGCTTCTGCGAGGTCAAAGGCATTCAGGCGCTTCCGCTTTCGTCCTATACCGTCCGGTCGTTCGACAACTTCCTCGGCAGCTTTTATAACGACTCCGGAAAGGACCCCGCTCTCGGCGGCACTCCCGATGTCGTGGACACCTATACTCCGCCCTGTAATACAAAAATGACCGTCACCGAACGCTCCGGCAATTCCTTTGTAACGCCCATGATTTACAACGCGACTACCAATAAGCCGGCGTATAAATACAGTGCATTTATTTACGGCGACAACCCCTTTACCGTTATCGAAAACACCGACATGACAGGCGGTGACGCGCTGATACTCGTCAAGGAGTCTTTCGGAAACGCCATAGCTCCTCTCTTTACATACCATTATAAGTATGTATATGTAGTCGATTACAGATACTACACCGGAACACTCAATTCGCTCGTCGATACCGCTAAAAACGCATGCGGCGGAAATGTGGATGTACTCTACTGCAACAACATTTCCATGACGCGCGCTTCGGGTCAGGTCACAAAACTTGCAGGAGTGTTGGGATAATTTTCTGTTTTCGACAATATAATGAAAGGAAATTTTACATTTTCGGTTGACATGTCGGATAGCTTGCGCTATAATCAAATGGTACATAGTATCATTGTATAGTTATCGAATGATATTTTGTTATCGAAAAAACAGGAGGAAAATTTTTATGAAATCAGTATCAAAAAAGCTTCTTTCCGTTGTGCTTGCAGTTCTTATGGTCGTTTCGTGTGCAGCTGTTGCGTTTGCGGCAGACGCAGACTTCGATTACAGCACAAATGAGGACGGAAGCTACGCTGTTGCCGGTCTTCTTGTCGACGACATAGGCGAAGACGGCGTGCTTACTCTTCCCGTTCAGCAGCCCGATGACGGCGAAACATATGTAAGCGTTGATGAAGAAGCCTTTATGTATGACGGCGATACTTCATCCGTGCTCAATCAGATCGTTTCCGTTATCGTTCCCGCGAACATCAAGAATGTCGGTCCTTCGGCTTTCGAAGGTCTGCCCAATCTCACAAGCGTTACCTTCAAGGGCGACATCGTTCTTGAAAACAGAGCCTTCGCAAACTGCCCCGCTCTTGAAAGCGTTACCTTCGAAGGTGATGTTACTCTCAACGACGAGGTCTTTGCGGACTGCGCATCTCTCGGAAACATTTCCGTTAACGAGGACGCTAAGATCCTTACTTCCAGAAGCGCTCTCGAAACAACGAAATGGTTCATGACATGGGTCAATGACAAACAGCCCGACTACATCATGCTCGGTACTACTCTTGTTGCTTACAAGGGCACCGACACCGAAAAGACTATTCCTCTCAATGTTACCGTGATCGGCGCCGGCGCATTCATGGGCAACGGCAATATCGAGAAAATAGTTATTTCGAAGTATGTTAATACCATCGGTAAAGAAGCCTTCAAAAACTGCTCCGCTCTTAAAGAGGTCGTTTACTCCGACTACGGCGAGATCACCACGGTAGGTGCTGCCGCATTCGAAAACACTCCTTACTTTGACGATTTCGAGGGTGAATTCTTCACCGTCGGTACTATCCTCGTCAAGTATAAAGGCGATAACGCAAAAGCCTATGTAAGAATCCCCAACACCATTACCGAGATCGCCGACGATGCTTTCCTCGGTAACTACCTCATCAGCGAAGACGGCTATACTTTCGTTATCTCGTCCATAACCGTTCCCGCTTCCGTTAAGAAGTTCGGTGAGAACTGCTTCGCTCTTGCTCAGCTTGACAACGGCAAGTATTATTCTCCCAGACTTTATGCGTATGCAGGCACAGCTGTTATCGATGAACTCAAAAAGGCCGGCTACCTCGTTTCCGTATGCAAGAATCCCGCAGATGTAAACGGCGACAGCAAGGTTGATGTCAACGATGCAAGACTTGCTCTTCGTATTGCAGTTAAGCTCGATCTCGCTGACGACAGCACTTTCGGTGCTGCCGATATAAACGGCGACGGCAAGGTCACTGTTGATGATGCAAGAACCATCCTCAGACTTGCGGTTAACCTTGAAAATTATACTGCAAAAGACCTTCTTCTCATGCCCACAACCGATTTCGAAATCCTTCAAGCTTACACCAAGGCTGTAAAGACCGTTGCAAGATACAACGCAGGCTACACCAAGACCGTAAGCTCCAAGGTAACGGATAAGAATGTTAACGCTCAGCACAAGAACCGCCTTCTCAAACTCGTAAACACCGGAGCTGTCAACACCTCCGCTAAGTTTGAGCCGGATACTCAGGCTGCTATCGACAACCTTACCTATTGCTCGCTTATCAGCACAAAGACTGTTAAGAACGCTTATTGCTCTGTTGACGAGAATGACAACTATGTTGTTACCATCGTTCTTAAAGATGTCAACGATGCAAAGCTCACTTTCGATAACGACACTTACACCGAAGCTGCAAACGAAATCAATAAGGTTATGCCCGTTGTAAGCGGTACTGATTTCTACAATGCTTTCTATAACAGCAAAGACGGTTTCGGAAAGAATTGGTTCCAGAATTGGGTTCCTGATAATGATAAGCGCACTACCCCCTGTGTAAGATATTATTCTCTTGATTACACCGAGCCTACCGTAAAGGCAACCTTCGACAGAGAAACCTTCAAGCTTTCCTCCGTTGAACTCGGCGTAAACTACAAGTTCTCCATTGACGGCAGAATGGACGGTATTGATATCTCCGGCAAGTTCTTCAAGGTCGGCGATGCAACCTTCACCCGTCACGACACTATCGCTTATTCGGATTTTACATTCTGATTTTTCCGAATAATCTGACAGACACAAAAGCCCCTCACCGCGCAAGCGGCGAGGGGCTTGAAGTTTTTTACGGCAGA
>JAEDGF010000118.1 GCA_016297645.1 Clostridiaceae bacterium | reverse complement strand
GGTTGAGATTATATTCTTTTTTGCTCTGAACCAACCTCACCCTCGGAGTACCTTCACGGTACAAGCTGCTCTCCTCCCGGAGGGCAGTTTTTCTGTATATAAGTCGAACGACCGTCCCCGGAACTGCTTTTAATGCCGCGTAAATTAAAGAGCGTATGCCCGTGAACGCGGCGGACGGAAATATGAAAAGCCCCGGGTCGGGGATTCCGAACACCGGGGTAAAAAGTCAAGCGAAAAAGTGCGTGTCGGCTGTCAGCAGCCTCTGCCGAACGGGTCGTTGTTGTCTTGAAGTAGGTTTTATCAATTACGCGGTGCGCGGAATGCGGGTTCTGCCGGTGCAGGCACAAACGGTTTGCGGCTTCCCACGGCGCAGCGCAGTACCTGAAATCGGCAGCTTCTGACGGTACGGCACGACATCGGCTGTCAGCAGCTTCTGCCGAACAGGTCGTTTATTTCTTTGAAGTAGGCTTTGTCGACGGCGGCGATGGTTTCCGCCGTGGTGCGGAAGCGCCAGTTAAGCTCCGGAACGCCCGGCTTGTTCATACGCGCGTCGTTGCCGAAGCCGCACATATCCTGAAACGCGATCACAGCCGTATCGGCGGACGAGCGCCAAACCGTTTCGATTATGCTGCGGCAGGCAGGCGCATGATAGCCGCCCTCGCCCCAGTTATCGCCGGAAAATCCCACATAACGCAGAATATATTTTCGCTCCGCTTCGGGCGCTTCGAACAGCCAGCCGAACAGCGTGTTGTTGTCGTGCGTACCGCAGTAGCAGACGCAGTTCTGCGTGTAGTGGTGGGGCAGATGGAGCGAATCCGCGCCGGGAGTGAACGCGAATTGAATGACCTTCATTCCCGGGAAATTTGTATCGCGCAAAAGCTCGGTCACATCCTCGCCGAAAACGCCGAGATCCTCCGCAATGACGGGAGCGTCCGGGAATTTTTCGAACAGGCGGTTGAAGAATTTCATGCCGGGCCCCTTTCTCCACTCGCCGTTTTTCGCGGTTTCGGACCCGGCAGGCACTGCCCAGTAGCTTGCAAATGCCCTGAAATGGTCGATTCGGACAACATCGAACATATCAAAAGCCGAGCCGAGGCGTTCGAGCCACCATTTGTAGCCGCTCTTCTCCATTTTTTCCCAGTTATAGAGAGGATTGCCCCACAGCTGCCCGTCCTCGGAAAAGTAATCCGGCGGAACACCGGCAACGGACGAGGGGGCGAAGGTGTCGGGGGAAATCTCAAAGTTTTCGCGATCCGCCCAGACATCGGCGGAGTCAAGAGCGACATATATGGGCATATCGCCTATGATCTTGACTTTTTTCTCGGCGGCATAACGCCTTATTTCTTCCCACTGACGGAAAAATATGTACTGCTTGAAGCAGATAAAATCGTAGTCGGCAGCAACTTCGGACTTGTCGGACGCGTCAAACGATGCGAAATCGGCGTGTTTTTTATCCCACTCGTACCAAGGCGCGCCGGAATATTTCTTTTTGAGAGCGGTGTAATACGCGTACTGCGCTATGTGGGGGTGCGTTTCGGCAAACTCGCGGACCTCGTTTTTCATCGTGTCCGGACAATTCGAGAAAGCAATTTTCAGCAATTTTTCGCGCTTCTCCGCAGCAAAGGCAAAATCCGCCGTAAAGGGCGTACCGCCATATATATTCTCGTCCGCATCATGGGCGGAGCAAAGCCCGTGACTGACGAGCCAACGGGGGTCTATGAACAATTCGTTACCGGCAAAGGACGAGGGCGAGCAGTATGGTGAATTCATTTCGTCCGTAGGGACAAACGGCAAAACCTGCCAGTATGTAAATTTCATATCGGACAAAAATTCGATAAATCTTTTCGTTTCCTCGCCGAAAACGCCGACCCCGTACGGGGACGGAAGCGAGGTTATATGCATCAGCACGCCTGCTGCCCGTGTATTTTTCATTATATAAAGCTCCTTTTTCGTTATTGTTGTTCGTGTACTTCTTTCAAAAACAGTTTCTTCGAAAAACCGCCGTTTTTGCGGTGCTTTTCGGCGCGTATCTTTTCGAGCGTGTCGCGCGTAACTCCGCGCGCGGCTGCGGCGGCATAGACAACTTCGAGAATATCCGCCAATTCTTCAATATTGTGGCTGTCGGTGTACTCTTTCATTTCCTCGCTCAGCTTGCTGTCGAGCGCGCGAAGGTAATCGTCGTCCGAAAGCACCTCCGTCACACAATCGCCGCCGCCACCTCGTATAATCTCGGGAATATTGTCGCGGACGAGCTTGTTATAGGTCTTTATTTTCATGAAATATGTCACCCCTGTTGTTTCGGGAAAATCGGTCAACCGTAAAATAACCCCAGTGATGTGGTCGCAGAAGCGAAAACAGTTTATCGCCGGTCGTAAAAATCTTTTATTTGAAATGCACTTATATTGTAGCAGAAGCCGCAAATACAGTCAATGTCCGGGTAATATTCGTGGCTGTTATTTGTTGATTTTGGGGTTTTCCGTCCGGCACAAGATATAGTCAATGCTCACATCGTAAAAATCCGCCGGTCTTACAAGTGTTTCCGTCGGTGAAATGCGTTCCCCGTTTTCGAATTTTGTAAAACGGAATTTCAAAAAGCAAGCAAATGAGAAAAACAACAAATTCAGAAATCAGTCAAACAAGATTTGCCGAATCGTACTTGACTAATTTCAGAAATTGCGGTATACTATAATCATCCTGAAACGGAGGTAACATTATGTTTATCGGCAGAGAACGGGAATTGAAGGCTCTGGAAAAGCTATATACATCAAAGAAGTTTGAATTTGCAGTAATTTACGGCCGCCGCCGTGTCGGCAAAACTGCACTTATCAATCGGTTTCTCGGCGACAAAAAAGCTATCTACTTTATGGGTGTGGAAAGTAACGCAAAACAAAATCTCGAAAACCTCAGCAAAAGTATTATTGAATATAGCAGCGGGATAGAAACAGAGACCTCATTCCTTTCTTTTCAGGCTGCTTTGGAATATGTGTTTAAGCTTGCGGAAAAAGAGCGTCTTATTCTTGCCATTGACGAATATCCGTATGTTGCCCATTCTTCAAAAAGTCTTGCATCTACTCTTCAACTGTTAATCGATAAGTATAAGGAGTCCTCCAAGCTTATGCTCATTCTTTGCGGTTCTTCTATGTCCTATATGGAAGATCATGTTCTTGCATACAAGGCACCTTTGTACGGCAGAAGAACAGCGCAGATGAAGCTCCTGCCTTTTGATTTTGAGGAAACTTGTCATTTTTTCAAAAAGCTTTCCGATGAAGATAAGGCATTGATTTACGGTGTTGCCGGCGGTACACCGCAATATTTGTTGCAGATGAACGACGCTTTAAGCGTTGAGGACAATATAAAAAACACATTTTTGAATCCAATCTCCTTCTTATATGAGGAGCCGATAAACCTCCTGAAACAGGAGGTGCGCGAGCCTGCCGTTTATACAGCGATTATTACTGCGATTGCCGCAGGAGCTTCCCGTATGTCGGAAATTTCAAGTAAGGTGGGCGAAGACACCAATGTTTGCTCCGCCTATATTAAGAATTTGATGAATCTGGGCATCGTACAAAAAGAAACGCCTTACGGTGAAAAGACATCCCGTAAATCTGTTTATTCCGTTGAAGATAATATGTTCCGTTTCTGGTACCGTTTTGTGTTGGAGAACAATTCGCTTATCGCACGCGGCGCGGCTGATTTAGTGTACAAACGGATTGAGCCGAAGCTGTCCGATTATATGGGAAAGGTTTTTGAGGATATCTGCAAGCAATATCTTTGGAAACAGCTTTTGAACGGCATTTGTCCCGTAGAATTTACATCCCTCGGCCGTTGGTGGGGCAATGATCCTATCGAAAAATGTCAGACTGAAATCGACATTATGGGTGAACAGGACAAGGATACCGCCCTTTTTGCAGAATGCAAATGGACGAATGAAAAGGTTGATTTGAGTGTCTTAGAGACTCTTGCAAAACGCAGCAGACTGTTTTCTTACAAAAATATACATCTGTATCTGTTTTCTAAGTCCGGTTTTACCACGGGTTGTATCGACGAAGCAAACAGAATGGGCAATGTGACCCTTGTGAGTTATGCGGATATTGTTGCGTAAAGATAAC
>JAEDGF010000117.1 GCA_016297645.1 Clostridiaceae bacterium | reverse complement strand
TTTTCCTATCCCCTAAAAAAGGGGCTGTAAAAAAACTCAGTTTTTTTACAGCCCCTTTTTGTTTTTGAAGGCTGCACACGGACAATTTTTTCGCCCGCACTGCGGCTTTAAGTCTGCTTTTGCAAATACAAAAAATTCCCTCTGCGAGCCGAATATATATTATGTTGTCACACGGGGTCATATGTGGTAGAATTATAGCAGAATAAGTTTTTTACGGGGGAAAACAGGTTGAACAACATCAGCAAAACGCTTCCGGAGGTTCTCGCGCCTGCCGGGGGCAAAGAGAGCCTCATTGCGGCGGTGCGCAGCGGCGCGGACGCAGTCTATTTCGGCGCGGACGGCTTCAACGCACGGCGAAACGCCGAGAACTTCTCGCAGGCGGATTTTCTCGATGCGATCGCATACTGCCGCGTGCGCGGAGTAAAAGTATACATAACGCTCAACACCCTTATAACCGACCGCGAACGGGACAGCCTGAAAAATACTCTGCGCCTTATCTGCGAAAGCGGCGCGGACGCTGTTATAGTGCAGGATCTCGGAGTTGCCGCAGCCGTACGGAGATACTGCCCGTCGCTGCCGCTGCACGCCTCCACTCAAACGGCAGTCCACAACATTTCGGGCGCGAGGGAGCTTTTGGAGCTCGGCTTTTCGCGAATAGTTCTCGCCCGTGAAAATTCATTTGAAGAAATCGAAAAAATATGCCGCGAAACCGGCGCGGAAACGGAGATTTTCGTCCACGGGGCACACTGCATGAGCGTTTCGGGAATGTGCTATATGTCATCGGCGTTCGGCGCGCGCAGCGGCAACAGGGGGCTGTGCGCACAGCCGTGCCGCCTGAATTTCAATGCGGACGGACGGGAGTACGCGCTTTCGCTCAAAGATATGTCGCTCATAAGCCACCTTGACGAAATTGCCGAAGCAGGCGTTTCTTCCCTTAAAATCGAGGGGCGGATGAAGCGCCCCGAGTATGTCGCCGCAGCAGTTACCGCCGTAAAAACAAAGCTCGCGGGACAAACGCCGGACACAGAAACGCTGAAAAGCGTCTTTTCGCGCAGCGGCTTCACCGACGGCTATTTCACCGGGAAACGTACGCTCGATATGTTCGGCAGCCGCACAAAGGACGATGTGACGGCGGCGTCCGCCGTTTTGCCTCTTCTCAGGGGTCTTTACAAGGACGAAAGAAACGCCGTGCCGGTAAAAGCGAAACTTTTTGTGACAAACACCGACAGCAAATTAGACCTGACGGACGGCATTAACACAGTCGAGGTATGCGGCAGCAAGCCCGAAACTGCAAAAACCGTTCCGCTGAACGAGGAACGAGCCGAACGCTCCGTTTCAAAGCTCGGGGGTACACCGTACCTCTTTACGGGCGCTGCTTACTCGATAGCGGACGGCATGACCCTTTCCGCATCAGCCATGAACGCCATGCGGCGTGAGGCAGTCGAACAGCTTACCGCCGTCCGCGCAAAGCCCGTTTGCCACCCGTTCGATAACACGGCAGAGCCGGAGATAAACACCGGCCGACCGAAAAATTCCCCGAAAATACGGATGCGCTTTGCGCGCTTTTCACAGATTCCGGACGGTATAAAATGCGAACGGATAATTCTGCCGGTGGGCGAGATATTAAAAAACAGCGATATGATTTCGTCCGACAATAATATTTATTGTGCCGAAATTCCGCCGCTTGTATACCCGTTTGACGAAGAAATAATGTCAGAAAGACTGCAAAAGTGCCGCTCTGCCGGAATTAAATACGCCCTTTGCGAAAACATAGGAGCAGTCCGTCTTGCCCGAGAAAACGGCTTAACGCCCGTCGGCGGTCATATGCTCAACATATTAAATTCCGACGCAGCCGAGGAGTACCGCAAAATAGGCGTTTGCGACATAACGCTCTCGTCCGAAATGAGCTTTTCCCTTATGCGCGAAGTCACAACCGAAGCGCGTTTCGGCTTTATCGGCTACGGGCATATGCCGCTCATGCGGTTCAGGTGCTGCCCCATGCAGAAGAAAAACGGCTGCGGCGGCTGCCCCGGGGTACGCGAGATAACCGACCGGCGCGGAGTGAAAATGACGGTGCTTTGTTCCGAAAAAAGATTTTCGACGCTTTATAACCCCGTGCCGCTGTACACGGGCAACATGAAAATACCGCCGTGCGATTTTGTAACACTGTATTTTACGAACGAAACGCAGGAGCGGTGCCGCCTTGTCGCGGACTCCTTCGCCGCGCACAAAAACGCACCGTTTGCAAAGACCTCGGGCTTATACGACAAGGAGCTGTTGTAACCTCGGAACACCTATATACCTCTGCGCTTTTCGGTACGGAGCATCAAAAAAACTGCGGTGAACGAAGCATCGCAGCTTGTCATAACCGCCCGCACACGCGTTTTCTTCCGTTTTCTGTAAGGAGATAAAAAATTTGCGGCGCTCGAATTTTGCCGCAAAAAAGGCGAGCCGCTTCCGCCGGAAGCAGCAAAGAATTCCGACAAAGCGATGAACATATCCTCTTATGTACTCGGGAGCGAATCCGCCCTTTTTGCGCGCACGCTTGTAACAAAGGCGCTGCTGCTCGAATACTCCGGCGACTACCGCGCCGCCCTCGGATACGCCGAACGCGCCGTGAACATATATCGCGGGTACGGCGAAAGCGAAAGTGTTGCCGCCGAGAGGACGGAAATAATACGCAGCCGCATTGCAGAGCACGCCGCCGCAGCCGCGACCTGATGCCGACACAGACGACCGCCACGCATCTGCACCGCCGAGCTTACACCGCAGAACTCGCACCGCTTCGGAGTCGGCTTTTGATCCCTCACCCGCTCTTACAAAACCCGTGCTGCACCCGGCGGCACGGGCTTTCTTTTATTCTCACTAAACGAAAAGCTCCGTCCGTCCCGGGGAAAATTCGCTCTTTCGGGCACTCTGCGACAAATCTTTTCCGGCAAAAAATCCATAATACGGCTGAACTCGCTTTTTGTCCGGCAACAAAAATGTGTTATTTTTTTCTTTTTTAATGCGTTGCATGAATTTAAAATATTTATTTCATCGCAACGAGTTGACGAAAAAGAGTATTTTCGTATAATTAAAAGTGAATTTTGCCGAAAAAACGGTCACAGAGAATTCTTACTTTTCTCGGACAGCAGTTTTTCATGCAAATCCTGTTTGGAGATTTTTTTGCCGTGAGAGGAGAATATCGGCAGAAGAACAAGAGTGTCAAAAAACCCTCCCGGGGCAGCGAACGGTAAGGACAAGGAGTGTCGCCGTGATCGCGCAAGGAGGGTTTTTTGCTTTTGATAAATATTACCCCCTCTGTCAGATTTTTTATCTTTTCCGGTTGAGGCGCGCCCTTATTTGTGCTATCATACAGTCAACAAAAAAATGAAACGCACCGAGCCGTGCGTTTTTTACAAAAAAGAAAGGATGGGTGAAAGCAGGCGGATGGATCAATATGTCGTAATTGACCTGGAAATGTGTAAGGTCCCGAAAAGAAACCGGAGTAGTTACAGACGAAAAAACGAGATCATAGAGATCGGCGCTTCACTGCTCGACGATGATTTTCAGATAATATCGGAATTTAAAAGCTTTGTCTGTCCGAAATACGGCGAGATAGACACCTACATTGAAAATCTTACCGGCATAAAGACCTCCGTTGTTGCCGACGCACCGTTTTTCGAGGACGCTGTCGCCGCTTTTTTGGAGTGGCTGCCCGAAAACGCAGTTATGACGGCGTGGAGCGACAACGACGCACACCAATTAAAGGTCGAAGCGGCAGCAAAGGGCATTTCAAACGAAAGACTCGACCGTCTTATTGAAGAATATGTGGACTGTCAGGCTATATTCAGCGAGAAAATGGAGAATGTAAGGGCATACAGTCTTTCCGATGCGCTCAACATCGCCGGAATAGACTACTCGGACGGCGCACATGACGCGCTTGTTGACGCACACAACACGGCTCTGCTTTTCAAAAAGCTCATGAGCGAAGAAACCTTTACCGTAAGTCCGTATCTTTCGCAAGGCGGCGAGGACAGACTGTCCTACTGTCCGTTTGCCGATTTTCTTTCCGGTGCAAACACCGCACCGTAACCCGGTTCGTCACAAACTACATATCGCTTGCGGC
>JAEDGF010000116.1 GCA_016297645.1 Clostridiaceae bacterium | reverse complement strand
TTTACCGAATCTGTTCTCGGCAAAGCCGCAGGTGCGGCAGAGATTTTCGGCTGCTCTGCCCTCGGAAAAACCGTTTATTATACCCACGGCGCGCGGGGACGCTAAAATCTTTTCTACGGGATCCGTGAAAATATTCCCGAGCGCGATATCCCCATCCGCATCAAGACAGCACGGCACGACAGTACCGTCGCACAGCACGCCTATCTGGTCGCGAAGCCCCTTACAGAAGTGCACGCTTTTTTCCGCGCCGGAGATATCGGGCCACTCGAATTTATCGCCGTATTCGAGAAACACGCCGGGCGCGAGCGTAACGCCGCCCCTGTTCTCTTTATAGGGCGGAGGAAAAAACGAAGCTATAATATTTTCTATTTTTTCGTTTTCCGAGTCAAGACCGCCCTTGTTCCAAAGCCGCATGGAGAAAAGAGCTCCCCTTTTGTTCAGCTCAATTCCCGTTTCGCAGACCTCCGAAACATACTGCTCGACAGAAGCCTGCGTTTCGTTTGCTTCAAAAGAATGAAGCGACACGCATACACGGTACAGCGCGGAGGACGCGAGAAGCACCTCGGCACGGCGGCTTAACAGTGTCCCGTTTGTCGTAAGGGACACGCGAAAGCCGAGCCTGCCGCAGACGGCGAGAATCTCACTAAGCTCCGGGTGCAGGAGCGGTTCTCCCATGATGTGAAGATAGATATACTCCGCAAACGGGCGCAGCGCCCCGGCTGCCGCTTCGAACTCCGGCACACTCATAAAGCGTTTTTCGCGTTTTGTACCGTGGCAGAACGAGCAGCCGAGGTTGCACACATCTGTTATTTCGACATAAGCCTTATTAAAGCGCATTTTATATTGACGACATCAACGCGCCGATATGCTTAACGGCTTCGCCCAGACCGCCGACTATCTTTGCAAGCCCTTTCATGGTGCCTTTGCCGTTGAGAATAGTGCAGAGTCCGTCCGCCATTTCGGGGGTAAACACGCCCATGCTCATCGAGATAAAGCAGCGAATGGGGATTTGCAAAGCCATGCTTGCCATCATGCGTTCCTGTGCCGGGTTGCCGCCGGACATCGCCTTGAACACATTTTTCAGCAGATCGTTTACAACGCGTCCGGCAGGAGTTCCGGCAGCGTCTTCAAGTGCGCTGTTTATGGTAATTTCGGTGCTTGCAGGCTCATTCACATACGGAATGGGCTTGCCGAGAAGCGCCGCAAATTCCTCGTCGGGGACATTAGCCGGGTCGCCCGTGTAGTAGGTGGGGGCGGACTTCCTGTAATCGGGAGCGGTTGTGCCCTCGTCGGTCGAAGTGACCTTAACGGTTGACGAAAGCCTGATATCACGGGAGGAAGCGCCGACATTAACGGTGAATTCGCCGCTTTCGACCGCCCATCTCTCGGCTTCTGTATTGAAATACGCGAACGCGCGTTTGTCAAGCTCGACAGTGACGGTTTTCTCTTCGCCCGGTTCAAGGAACACTTTTTTGAAGCCCTTCAACTCTTTTTCGGGACGGAAAACGGTGCTTTCGCTGTCGGACACATAGACCTCGGCTATCTCTGCACCGGCGACCGAACCGGTATTTTTAATTTTGAACGACACTTTGAGGGTGTCGGTATCCTTTATATTCCTGCGTGAAAGGCGCATTGCGGAATATTCGAAATTTGTGTATGAAAGTCCGAAGCCGAACGGGAACAGAACATCTTTCCCGAACGAATCGTAATAACGATAACCGACATACACACTCTCACGGTATTCCACGCTGCGCATCGAGCCGGGGAAGCGTCTGTAAGCCGGGGTATCGGCAAGCGACAGCGGATATGTTTCGGCGAGCTTACCGGAGGGATTCGCTTTACCCGTGAGCAGATTTACGACAGCCGAGCCGGAAGCCTGACCGCCGAGATAGGCGTTGAGAACAGCCTTTACCTTACCGAGCCACGGCATGACGACGGGTGCGCCGCCCGAGAGAACGACAACGGTGTTGGGATTGGCGTTTGCAACGGCATTAACGAGATCGACATGGTTTTCGGGGATTTCAAGCGAATCGCGGTCGAAGCCTTCGCTCTCGAATTCGTCCGTAAGACCGATAAATACTACCGCAACATCGGCGTTTTTCGCACACTCGGATGCGTCTGCAAGGAGCTTTACATCCGTTACGCTCTTTGAAGAATCGTAGCCCTGTGAATAGACAATGCCTACGCCCTCTTTAAGGAATGCGTCGAAAGCGCAATCGAGTGCGGTGGGGACTATCTGCGAGGAGCCTGCGCCCTGATAACGGGGCTTTTTAGCCATTTCACCGATAACGGCGACTGTCTGTCCTTTTTTGAGGGGCAGCACGCCGTCCTCGTTTTTAAGAAGCACCATTGAATTCTCGGCAACCGTACGGGCAAACTCGTGATGTTCCTCTTTCGAATACTCGTACT
The DNA here is from genome assembly GCA_016297645.1 of Clostridiaceae bacterium. GTDB lineage: Bacteria > Bacillota > Clostridia > Oscillospirales > Acutalibacteraceae > RUG806. The sequence continues at coordinate 1,786 of JAEDGF010000116.1, read as the reverse complement.
CGCCGAGTGTTTCCTGCGATTTCATTATAAGCTCGATTATTTCATCCACGCGTTCATCGAGCGCTTTTTCGTCAAGCTCGCCGCATCGCACGGCGGTAACGAGCTTCTGAGCGCCGAGTCCTGCCGAGCCGGGCATTTCGAGGTTCTGTCCGGCGGCAATGCCCTTGGCTATCTCGTTTTCCGCGCCCCAGTCGGTGACGACAACGCCGTCAAAGCCCCACTGTTTGCGAAGAACATGATTGAGCAGCCATTCGTTTTCAGCGCAGTATGTGCCGTTGAGCTTATTATAAGCGTTCATAACCGTCCACGGTTTACTCTCTTTTACGGCTTTTTCAAAACCGGCGAGATATATTTCACGCAGAGTGCGCTCGTCCGCGACAGTATCAATGGTCATACGGCGCGTTTCCTGGTTGTTTGCGGCAAAGTGTTTGATTGAAACACCTATCCCCTTGGACTGCACGCCTTTTATAAATGCCGAAGCAAGACTTCCGGCAAGGAAAGGGTCCTCCGAAAAATACTCAAAGTTTCTGCCGCACAGGGGCGAACGCTTTATGTTCATGCCGGGGCCGAGGAGAACGGAAATTTTTTCTGCTTTGCACTCGTCGCCGAGGTATTCGCCCATTTTCGTGAGCAGCTCCTCATCCCACGAACACGCCGTGCAGGAGGCTGTGGGGAAGCAGACTGCCGGAACGCTGCCGAGCAGATCGCCGGCTTTCTTATCTTTGTTTTGTTTCCTCAGCCCGTGAGGGCCGTCCGAAACCATTATCTCGGTAAGTCCGAGCCGTTCGACAGAATTCAGATGCCAGAAGTCTTTGCCGGAGCAGAGCGCAGCTTTTTCTTCAAGCGTCAGTTTTTCAATGAGTTCGGAATGCTTCATTTATTTCAACCCTTTCATCTTGCGGCATATGCTGCCGCCATTGTTTTTGTAAGTGCAACGGCGTCATCAATACCGTAAACGGACTTTTCGCCGCCGGAAAGCTCCTCAACGAACATCTCCACCGGCTTGGGTGCGTTTTTCGGGAGATTGGGATATACCCAGCCGTCGCCCGTGTTATAGCAGAGCCTGCCGTCCGCCCAGCCGGTCATGACCGTGCCTTTTGTGCCGACCACTTCGAGTTTGAACGGGTCGCGGCTTGCAACGAACGAGGTTTCGCTTACGCCTATCGCGCCGTTTTTATATTTGAGAACGCTTATGCAGTTGTCCTCCACCGTTTCGCACATGAAGTTTGTAAATGTGCTGCTGACGGACTCCGGCTCGCCCAACAACCAGTTGAGCATATACATTGGGTGCGCACCGAGATCCATCATTGCGCCGCCGCAGGTGGGGACGGGATCGAGAAAGTTCTCGGGCAGCCAGCCGCGAGATACGCCGTCGTGCGTGTTGTGCATACGCACATAGCTTATGTCGCCGAAAAAGCCGCTGTCGACCTTCTCCTTTATCCACAAGAAGTCGCCGCGGGAGCGCCACGGGAACGAGATACAGAACTTAACGCCGCTCTTTTTTATCTCATCGGCTGTTTTCAATGCGTCCTCTACGGTTGCGGCAAGCACTTTTTCGGTGAATATGTTAACACCGGCTTTCGCAGCTTTTATGAGTACCTCGGGGTGGATATTCGTTTCCGCGCAGCAGCAAACGCCGTCGAGTCCGGACGCCAAAAATGCGTCGATATCCGAAAAATATTCGCTCCCGAGCTTTTCGGCAAGCTCCTTGCCGCGCTTTTCGTCATGATCCCACACCGCCGAAATAACGCATTTGCCGGTGTTTTTGAATTCTCTTGCATAGCCC
>JAEDGF010000115.1 GCA_016297645.1 Clostridiaceae bacterium | reverse complement strand
AAAGGAGGTATGCCCGATGGAAAACACGGATAATATCGCAGTTGTAGACTTTGAAATGCCCGACATCCACGGCAGCCACATATGCGCCGCAGGTATCTGCACCGTAAAGGACGGAAAGGTAGACGACACATACTACTCTCTTATTGACCCTCAATGCAAGTTTGACGCGTCAATTACAGACATTACCGGGCTTTCCGCCGAATCCGTAAAGGGCGCACCCTCCTTCAAAACCGCATGGGAGGATATCCGCCCGCTGCTCGAAGGCAAAATAATAGTGGCGCACGGCGCGGCAAACGATATGCGCGCTTTGTCAAAAACTCTGAAAAACAACGGGATAGGATGGCATCCCCGGGTAAACTATCTCTGCACATTTATGATGGCGCAGACGCTTCTGCCCGCCAAAACAAAGCTCGGGCTTGACAGGCTGTGCGGAAGATACTCCATAGAGCTGTCGAACCATCACAACGCGCTCTCGGACGCGCACGCCTGCGCAGAACTCTACCTGACGCTCTGCAAGGAATATCCGGACACGGAGTTTACCCCAATGTTATTCAACATGACGAAGGCGCACAGCGAAAAAACAAAGCCCCCCATACGCAAAGAATCGGCAGCAATTATCACAAACGAGCTTTGTGCACTCGCAAACGAGGAATACGCCGAAAGGAAGAAAAAAAGCCGCCCGACATGGTTCTCGGACGCAAAGGTTCTCGGAGTAACTCCGGAAGCAATGAAGCAAATAGCAGCCGACCCTCCCGGCGGAGATGACGCCGCACAGGCATTCCTCTGCGCGCTGCCGCATACATATTTTGAGGAGGATTTTCTCCACTCCTGCTTTATCAACCTGAAAAGAAAACAGGCGGTGTGCATAAAACTGCTCGAAAAATTTTTACCCTATGTGCATAACCCGTACGTTATCAGGAACCTGCGTCCGCACACACTCCTCTCTTCTCCGTCAACCTGCAAGGAATGGCTCGATGAAAAGATAGCCTGCGACATCCCGGCTTTGGAAGCCTTCGCGTGCGAATGCTTTGCAAGAATGTTTCTCAGAAGGAAATATTCGTCCGAAATGACGGACGCGGTCGCCGCGATGAAAAATCCCGACGACATATGCGTTCAGGACTCGCAGGTGAGGTATTTCGCCGATGCGTTTATCCGCCACTCGGACGAGATAACGGCACTGCTCGATTCCGACAAGCTCCCGGACAGCACAAAAAGGCTCACCGTACAGGCGATATTCGCCAAGGTGCGGGTCCCGTGGCGGAAAAAAGAGGACCTGCGGCTGCATTTCATTTCGCTTCTCGACAGCGGGAAATAACCGGTTCGGGATATCGTGCAAGCGGCGCTCGAACAGCCGAAAAACAGCACGGTAAAAAATTTTTTACAAAAGCTTACAGAGCCGTAAAAAGCCTTGACGATTTAATAATACAGGTCTAAAATATATAAGTCGGACGGGGATTGCCGAGTGGAGTCTGCGCCCTGTCATCAAACTGATTTTATTTCCGAAAGGACATAATAATGAAACGCAAAACAACTGTTTTCTATGCTCTCATTTTGGCTGCGGTAATGGCGCTTTCCGCCTGTTCGTTTTTCGGCGGACACCCGAATTCGACGACCTCGCCCATAACCGAACCCACCGTCGAGAATACCGTCGGTCAGACCACCGAGAGAGAAACCGAAACCACTGTCCCCGTTACCGAAGCCGCTGCCGAACGCGTGACCGAGCGCATAACCGAGCGCATAACCGAACGCGTGACGGACGCCCCTACGCAGAAAGCCTCCTCGGGCGAAGTCATCGACAAGGGCGTGACCTCGAAGGGCTTTAAGATAACGGAAAAAGACGGCATAACATACATAGACGGAATTATGGTAGTAAACAAGACCTATTCGCTTCCGTCGGACTACGGCCCCGGTAAGCTCACCGCCGACTGTCAGGCTGCCTTCAACGAGATGCAGCAGTCCGCAGCCGAGGACGGCTGCACGCTCTATGTAAGCTCCGGCTTCCGTTCCTATTCTCTGCAAAAGAGCCTGTACGAGCGCTACTGTGCGCGTGACGGCAAGGCAGCGGCAGACAGATACTCCGCCCGTCCCGGAAACTCCGAGCACCAGACCGGCTACGCCATCGACCTCAACACGATAGCATATTCGTTTGCGAACACCGCAGAGGGTAAATGGGTCGCGGCGAACTGCTACAAGTACGGTTTTATCCTCCGCTATCCCGAGGACAAGGAAACGCAGACCGGCTACCGTTACGAGCCGTGGCATGTCAGATATGTCGGAATTTCGCTTGCGACCGATATTTACAACAGCGGACTGTGCCTTGAAGAATACTTCGGTATCACCTCGCGGTACGACTGATAAAGCAGTACGGTTCAACAAACGAAACTGCCGATAAAACGGACTGCGGCGCACACGGCACAGCCGATATAACGCTGCGGCTGATAAAACAATAAGGCTGACAGCAAAGCGCAGCCGCAAAAAAAGACTGCGGCGCTCCGCCGCATGACACAATAAAAGAAGAAAAACAGGTACGGCTGAATAAGCTGCGCCTGTTTTTTTGTTCCGTTGAGATTTTCATTGCCCCGATTTTAATATTTTACTGCCGCCGCAAACCGGGTTGTTTTTGTGGGTGCTGTTATCTGCCGCGAATAACACAATATGTCGGCTTTAATCAATTCCGCACAGGGCAAAAACGACAATTCGCCCGAAAAGCGGCGGCTGCGAAAAATCCGACCCGCCGACCGCACAACCTGCCGACCGGGCGACCGCTGCTCGACCGACCGCACGACCGCACGACCGCACGCCCTGTCGACAGCTGCTCCACCGACCGAACAACCGCGCGTTTAAACAAAAAAAGAGCACCTTCCGAAGAATGTGCTGATGTCGGCGACGACCTATTTTCCCGGGCAGCTGCCCGCCAAGTATCTTCGGCACAGCTGAGCTTAACTACCGTGTTCGGGATGGGAACGGGTGGAACCTCAGTGTTATAGACACCGACTCGTTGAAAGTGTACCTCTCAGACAACAAGAATTGTATCATATCTCATATGCGTTGTCAAGCATTATTTTTTGTTTTCGGCTGTTTTTTATCAATTTTCTTGTAAAAGGGTTTTCGAAGGAGCTTTTTCCGTCCGAACTGCCGTAAAACCAATGAGATAAAGACAGGTGCGGTCATACAAGAATCGGTTTGCCCGCTGCCGTAAAGCTCCGCGCTCCGCTCATCTCCGCTTTTCATGCAGTCCGTTTTTTCGCGCGGCGGCGTTTCCCGTGCAGCTATTTTATTTTAAGCGTTTTCAAATATGCCTTATGCTCGTCCGTGACCCGAAAGCTCTCGCACGCCTTTTGAACGGCTTTGTTGTGCGACCACATATCGAGCGCACGGTTTTCGATAAACTTGACGGCGCTGTCGTACTGCTTTGCAAGCGCAGTCGCGAAATACCACGCCTTCATCATATTGATATAGTATTCATCGCTCCTTACGGCGGCAATGTCGGCGGCGTATTTTTCACTGTATTTGTCGTCGAGGAAATATACCATAAGCATTTCCATGCCGAAGCGCACCTCGTATGTCTTGTCCGAGCCGAGCAGCTCGTAAATAAACGGCAAAAACATTTCGGGAGCTTTCGCGATCGCTCTCGGACGAAGCAGATCGCAGGTAGCCCAGTTGTCAACAAACGGAAGAAAAGCCCTGAGCGCGTCCATAAGTTCACCGGGGTCTTTGATGTATGATATCAAAAAGCCGTGGAGGTTGTTTTCATCGTAATAGTCATGCGGAAGCACGCGGACGAACTCCCGCGCATTATCGGTATCTTTTATTTTGGCGGCGTACTTTTTCAAAACCGGCGTGCGCACACCGATTATTTTTTCCGCCGGAACATTGGGAATAAGCCCGGCGTGAAAATCCCTGTACTTTTCGTCCGCCAACTCGAAAAGCTCCCGCCGGATATCTTCGACCGCGTTATTTGTTGTCATGATAATTCTCCGTTGTTTGTTTTCAGATAATTCCGTCAAGCACCCGAAATGATGTCGGCTGCACCGGTTTTTTGTTTCGCGGCTTTATACCCTTCCGAAATAGCAGCGGGTTATGTACGGGTATTTTACCGTACCGTTCTCCGAAAATTCCGCAAAGACCTCGCGGAGGGCATTCCCGTAGCCGTCAAACGAGAAGTCGCCCGGCTTCGGAGCGTACGAGGATGAAAAGCAGCG
>JAEDGF010000032.1 GCA_016297645.1 Clostridiaceae bacterium | reverse complement strand
ATGAGCGAAAACCAGCCGGTCAAAACCGACACGGGTTCAAGTCCCGTCAGCCTAGGCTGACGGGAAACCCCGCCGCGCCGCTCGGCACAAACCGACGAGAAGCAGGCCCGTTAAGCCGCTTATCGTCTGCCGTCAAAATTAAGCCCCGTCACGCTTGACAAATACTATTTCGCTCGGAGGTATATATGATGCTGTTAAACACTCTTTCGGTCAGTCTCGGCACTGTCTGGGGAAAGGTCTGGCCTATTCTGTTCGCCATTCTCTTTTTCGGAATAATAATCGCTCTGCACGAGTTCGGTCACTTCATAACCGCAAAAATATTCGGAATCAAAGTAAACGAATTCGCGATAGGAATGGGCCCCACACTGCTAAAAAAGGTCAAAGGCGAAACTCAGTATTCGCTTCGTCTTTTTCCGATAGGCGGCTTTGTGTCGCTTGAAGGCGAGGACGAGGACTCGGACGACAGCAGAGCCTTCGGCAACCAAAAGGCATGGAAAAGATTTATCGTTATAGCTGCGGGCGCAACGCTGAATATCATCCTCGGCCTTGCTCTCATGGGCGTTGTTTTGGGCATAGAAGGGCAGATATCCACCACGATCGTCAGCGCGGTTTCGCAGGACATGAGCCAATCCGAAAACGGAATCGAGGTCGGTGATAAGGTTCTCACGATAAACGGTTCAAAGGTCATCTCGGCAAGAGATCTTTACTATCAGCTCTACCGCGACGACGACGGAATTTTTGACATAACCGTCAAACGCGGCAATGAAAAAATACAGCTCTCGAATATCAGTGTGCGTTACAGTGCAGAGAAGGGCTTTTGCGATTTTGTTGTGGGCAGCACAAAGGTCAGTGCGCTCAATATTTTCCCCGGCGCGGCAAAAGAAACCGCTTCGATGACAAAGCTCATTTTCCTGAGCCTTGCCGACATGGTAAGAGGACAGTACGGACTTAAAGACCTCTCCGGTCCTATCGGAACGATAGGAATCGTCGCCGAAACTGCCGGCAACGCGGTGTCGAGCGCCGATTACTCGGGAATAATATTCATTCTTGCATTCATCACTGTCAATATAGGTATAGTTAACCTGCTGCCCCTTCCGGCACTTGACGGCGGCAGACTGTTCTTTATCGTAATAGAGGGCATATGCCGCAAGCCCGTCCCCAAGAAGTTCGAAGCCGTAGTTCATGCGGCGGGTCTTATCCTCTTACTGGGACTTATGGTGCTGATATCCTTTAACGACATTGTTAATCTTGTGAGGAAATAACATGGCAAGTAAAAAGAAAGTTAAGATAGGTCGGTTTACGATAGGCGGAAATGAACCGGTTCGTGTTCAAAGCATGCTCAACACCCCCGCAGGCGACTGCGAAGCAGCGGTAAAGCAGGCAAAAGAACTCGAAAATGCCGGGTGCGAAATAATCAGAGCGACCGTCCCCGACAAGTCGGCGGTAAAGACCGTTGCCGCACTTAAAGAAAACTGCTCCGCGCCTATCGTTGCCGATATACATTTCGACTACAAAATGGCGCTTGAAGCAATTGCGGCAGGCGCGGACAAAATAAGAATAAACCCGGGCAACATCGGCAGCAACGAAAAAGTCAAAGCCGTGGCGGATGCCTGCCGTCAAAAGGGCATTCCGATAAGGATCGGCGTTAATTCCGGCTCGGTCGAGAAGCATATTCTTGCAAAATACGGCTCTCCTACTCCCGAAGCGCTCGTTGAAAGCGCACTGTACCATGTTTCCCTTTTGCAGAAATTCGATTTTGACGATATAGTAATTTCGCTGAAATCCTCCGATGTCGGAAAAACGGTTGCGGCGTACCGCCTTATGGCTCAAAAATGCGATTATCCGCTTCATATAGGCGTTACGGAAGCCGGGACAATGCGCATGGGACTCATAAAATCGGCAGCCGGAATAGGCAGTCTGCTCATGGACGGCATAGGAGATACGCTCCGTGTTTCGCTCACCGCTCCGCCGGTAAACGAAGTATATGCCGGTTTTGATATTCTTAAAGCCGTTGGGGTTCGTTCGCACGGCGCGAACCTTGTTTCCTGCCCCACCTGCGGCAGAACAAAAATAAATCTTATCGAGCTTGCCGACAAGGTTGAAAACGCACTTCGTTCATGCGATAAGAACATAACCGTCGCCGTTATGGGCTGTGCGGTAAACGGTCCGGGCGAAGCCAAGGAAGCGGACATAGGCATTGCGGGCGGTGACGGAGAAGGACTCCTTTTCAAAAAAGGAATTATTGTCGGCAAAGTCCCCGAAGATAAGCTTTTCGAAACACTTATGAGCGAAATAGCAAAAATGTAAATATTTCCCGTACTTTACAAATCAACATTTTTTATGCTAAAATAGAATTGTACTTCTTTACTGGCACACAGAAAAAACGAAAAGAAGTCAAGGACTGTGAAAAAAATGCGAAAAGACCTCAAAAAACTGCTCTGTTTGCTCACGGCTGTTATTCTCCTCTCGGGCGTTTTGACTCCGCTTGCATCGGCAACGAATACATATAATTATCAGGTTCGCACCGATATCGACTATGACCTGAATGTCCGCCCGTATCCGAACACGAATTATGCCTCCATAGGTACGATTGCGCGCGGAACGAAAATATATGTTTCAGAAACCGCAAAAGACAGGACAAATCGGAACTGGGGCAAAATCACTTTCAATGGCGGTACTGCGTGGGTCTGCATTGATTACTGTACAAAAATAACCGAACAGACCGACCCGAAGCCGGTTATTCCGGATGAACTTAAAGTTGACTGGACAATAATTGATGTTTCGCAGTTCCAAGTCCCCGACAAAATCAACTGGTCCATGCTGAAAGCGGCGGGCGTAAAGGGTGTAATCATCCGTATAGGAGGCAGAGGATATTCCGGAAGGCGTGCCATGTATGCCGACAAGCAATTTATGGCGCACTACAATAACGCAAAAGCCGCCGGAATGTTCATCGGTACATATTTTTTCAGCTACGCATTGACAAAAAGCGAAGCTCTTGAAGAAGCCCAGTTCGTAATAAAAACACTCAAAGACAACAACTGCAAGCTCTCGCTTCCCGTTTTTATCGATATTGAGGATTGTTATACCGGCTCGTATATTGATACCCAGCACCGTCAGGCAGGCACAGCCGCCTGCGATACGGTGGTAAACACCTTCTGCGATACAGTCAAACAAGCCGGCTACTACCCCGGCATATACTGCAATCTCGATTATACCCGCACCGTTTTAAGTCCGTCCGTTTTTGTGGGTCGCGCGGCATGGATAGCTCAGTGGTCAAAGACCTGCACCTACAAGGGCGAGCTGCATATGTGGCAGTATACAGATTCATTCCGTGTAAACGGGTATAACGGTCCGCTTGACGCGAGTCACTGCTATGTAAACTTCCCGAAGCTTATCTCCGAGAGAAAAACGGAAAGTAAGGACGCACCTATCATCGAGCCTGAAAAAGGTGATTACTTCGGAGAACACCCCGGTTCGGAGTGGCGCGTAACAAAAGCCGCAACCTGCAACGAATCCGGTGAGAGAGTAAGGGAATGCACCGATACCGATTGCGGAATTACTCTTGTAACGGAAATGATTCAGCCCTCATTCGGTTCTCATAAACGCTCAGCCGTTTTTATTTCGGTGGTCGATAAAGATCTGAAAGCCGGAGATAAAATCACGGAGGCGCAAAAGAACTACCTTCACGAGCCGGACGAAAAGGCTTCAACCGGCTATCTGACCTATGAAGAGGTATATAAATCAAGCGGCGGTGTCAAAATAACCTATTGCAAAACATGCAACACTATCCTGACTTCGTCGTATTCGTACGGCAACGGCTGTACGCATCCGTCCGTTAAAGTCAGCAAAACGGCTGCGACCTGCACCAAGGCAGGCATTGAAACGGATATCTGCAAGAGCTGTTCAAAGACAGCCGCGCTGAGATATGTTTCACCTGTATCCTACACCGAAAAGCTCGTATCCGACACTGCCTCCTGCAAAGCGGACGGCACAAAGACCTACAAATGCTCCGTGTGCGGCATAACGATCAGAACAGAGTTCTCCGAGCAGACCGACCACGATTTCTCGGTCATTACGAAAACGGGACGCCCCGTTGTATTTAACGGCACTGTTTCGGTGACCGTAAGATGCAGAAACTGCGCGAACTATACCGTTCAGACGGCGTACTTCGGAACGGACGGTACACACTGTGAACCTAATGTCACCGATGCGAGATCGGCATTAAGAATGTCCGTAAAGCTCGACGAGCCGACTCCCATCCAAAAGCTGTCGCTTGATGTTGATATGGACGGCAGCATAAGCGTAAAAGACGCACGCTACATTTTGAGAATGTCGGTCAAGCTTGATACTCCCAAAGACATTTATGAGAGTTTCAAATAATCAAAAAGCAATTCAATAATATCGAAGGGGCTGTAAAAAACTTGGTTTTTTACAGCCCCTTTCCGAGGGAATAGGAAAAATGTTCGGAGTGAATCAACCGAACCTGAAACGCCGTATTTACGGCGATTCAGGCTTGCCCGAAGGCGTACGAAGGTACTCCGGGGGTGAGGTTTAGTTCAGAGAAAAAAAACAAAAATTAAAACAAAAATGCATCCCCACCGACAACTATGTTTTTCTCGATTGCTTTCTTGCAGGTCTATTGTTCGACAATTCAACTTCTTACAGTCCGAGCTTTTTTTCACAGCCCATTCATATTGCAAACTCTGCCGTCATCATATTCAAAATACGGTGACGGCAGAGTTTTTTTGATTATTTGAGTTTCAGCGTTTTCTCGTACGCCGCTTCAACTGCGTTTATGGCCGCAGCCCTGAATCCGGCTTCTTCGAGAACCTTTACGCCGGCAATGGTCGTGCCGCCGGGGCTGCAAACATTATCTTTCAGCTTTTCGGGGTGTTCGCTGCTTTCAATGGCGAGCTTTGCAGCGCCCTCAATGGTCGCCGCCGCATACAGCAAGGCATCGTTACGCGGTATTCCGCACAGAACGGCACCGTCCGCAAGCGCTTCTATGAACATATACACGAACGCCGGTCCACACCCCGACACAGCACCTGCCGCGTCAATTTTTGACTCGTCGATACGGCAAAGAGTACCGGCACCCGAGAGCGCTTCAAGGAAGCCGTTTAACGCCTCCGCTCCCGTCTTTCCGTTCGCGGTGTACAGGATAACACCCTTACCGACCGAAACGGGTGTATTGGGCATGATCCTGATTATCGCAGGCTCAAAGCCGCAAAGCGCTTCTATGTCCGAAATCGACTTCCCTGCCGCCATTGAAACGATGACAAGATTTTTTCTCGCCGAAAGTCCGTCCTTTATTGTTTCAAACAAACCGGGGAGCGACTGCGGCTTGACGCCGAGAAAAATGTACTCCGCTTCATTGACAAGCTCCGAAAGCTCAACAACGGAAATGTTGCCGTATTTTTCCGCAAGCGCGTCCGCCTTTTCCTTTATTCCGTCACAAACGCATATTTTCGCTTCTGTTTCTTTTGATGCGACCGCACTGCAAAGGGCGCCGCCCATATTGCCGCAGCCGATAAATCCGAACTTATATTTCATTTTTATCACCTTATTTGTCCTTTGCCTTCAACAACATATTTGTAGGTCGTGAGTTCTTCAAGTCCCATGGGACCCCTTGCATGGAGCTTCTGCGTCGAAATGCCTATTTCACAGCCGAGTCCGAATTCTCCGCCGTCGGTGTAACGCGTGGACGCATTAACATATACTGCGGCGCTGTCGACAATTGCCGTGAACAGCGCGGCGTTTTCCTTATTCTCTGTAACGATCGCGTCACTGTGATGCGTGGAGTGAAGTCCGATATGTTCAATTGCTTCATGCACATTTTTAACGACCTTAACGGCAAGAATATAATTCAAAAATTCAGTGTCGAAGTCATTTTCACCGGCAGGTGTACCGTCGATAATTTCGGCGGCTCTCTTGCACAGACGAAGCTCCACGGGCGTTTTACCGGCAGCGATTCTGTCGTCAACAAGCCGCTTTTTCAATGCAGGCAAAAACCGGTCCGCAATATTCTCATGGACAAGAAGAACCTCCTCTGCATTACAAACGGACGGACGGCTCGCCTTTGCATTTTCGACAATATTGAGAGCCATATCAATATCTGCCGATTCGTCGACAAACACATGGCAGATTCCCGTTCCCGTCTGTATGCAAGGTATCTTCGCATTGGCAACACAGGATGAAATAAGCCCGACTCCTCCGCGAGGAATAAGTAAATCAACATAGCCGACAGCGGTCATCAGCTCGTTTGCCGAGTCACGCGAGGTGTCCTCGATAAGATTTATAAGATTCTCGGGCAGACCGACCCTTTGAAGTCCTTTTTTCATCGCGCAGACTATCGCTTCCGAGCTGCGGATCGCTTCCTTGCCCGAACGAAGTACGCACACATTGCCGCTTTTAAGGCTCAGTGCGGCTGCGTCGGAGGTTACATTGGGGCGCGATTCGTATATCATCGCGACAACACCCATGGCAACCGAAACTTTTTTTATTACAAGTCCGTTGGGACGAACAACCGTTTTAAGCACTTTTCCGGTGGGGTCGGGCAGCTTTACTACATCGCGAATGCCGTCCGCCATGCCCTTTATTCTCTCGGGCGACAGTGAAAGACGGTCTATCATAACGCTGTTAAGCTTTGTCTTTGCGGCTTCAACATCGGCAGCGTTTGCTTCGAGAATAGCGTCCGCGTTTGCTTCTATCTCATCCGCCATTGCCGAAAGAGCGTCGTTTTTCATCTGCTCCGTCAAAAGCGATATGCTTTTTGCGGCTTCTTTCGCACTTTCAAGAATTTCTTTTGTAGTTCTCATTTTTTATTACCTCCGGCAATAAATCTCGTACCGATAGCCTCTCCGTCACAAATATTGTACAGAAGCGTGGGTACGGAACCGTTTGCGATTATCATGTCGCAGCCGCTGCTGACACAAAGAAGCGCGGCGTTGAGCTTTGTGCGCATTCCGCCCGTACCGAGCGAGCTTCCCGCGTCGCCGCCGAGCGCCATAACGCTGTCGTCTATCTCCCTTATCTCGGGGATAAGCGTTGCAGTCGGGTCTTTGTGTGGATCGGCTGTATAAAGTCCGTCAATATCCGAGAGCAAAACGAGCAGATCGGCATTAACTGTAACGGCTACAAGAGCCGAAAGAGTATCGTTGTCGCCGACCTTTATTTCGGCTGTCGCAACGGTGTCGTTCTCATTGATTATCGGCAAAACATCCATTTCGAGCAGCCGGTTCATGGTGTTGCTGAAATTGGTGTGACGCTCCTCGACATTGAAATCCTCGCCTGTCATAAGAAGCTGCGCGACCGTGTGATTATACTCGGAAAACAGCTTGTCGTATGTATACATCAGTTCGCACTGACCGACCGCCGCCGCCGCCTGTTTTGTCGGAATATCGGATGGCTTCTGCTTCAAATTAAGCTTACCCGCGCCCATACCTATTGCACCTGAGGAAACGAGGATTACCTCGTGTCCGCTGTTTTTCAGGTCGCTGAGCACCTTGACAAGCTCCTCGACACGCCTGATATTAAGCCTGCCTGTGGAGTGAGCCAGTGTTGAAGTCCCCACTTTAATTACAATTCTCATACTTTATCCGCCTTCCGATTTTGTTGTTTCGGTTCAATAGAAGTATTATACACGAACGATATCTGTAAAACAAGATAATAATTGCATTTTTTTACTCAATATAAGAAGCCGCCGTGCAGAACCTCCTCCCGTAACAGCGGATGCTACTGTAACGACTGTCGGTCCCCTCATGAACGCGGAGCGAATCGCTCACGCGTTTCGTGTGCATTTCAACAGCCCGTTCAGTGAGAGCTGTTTTCAATTCCTCCATATTTTTGAATGAAAAATAGATATGCTGTGTTGAACAGCCGAGTTTTTCTGCAACGCTGCGTGCGTTTACAGACGAAAAACCGCCGTCGCGGAAAACCTCCACGGCGGCGTCAATTATTTCGTTTTTTGTGACTTTTTTGTTTGCAGGCATTATGATCGCTCCGTCAAATAACAGTGTATTATATATAACATACGGTGATTGTTTACACCGTTATCCCAATTTGTTGAACAGGGACTTCCATTCAGATCGGCCGAATCAGAAGTGGGTAACGGATATTTCATACATCAAGACAGGACAAGGATTCTTGTATCTGTCCATCATCCGAGATTTGTACGACAACAGTATCGTCGCATACAAAACCGGCACAGAACAGAATATTCACCTTGTATTGAGCACGGTCAAAGAAGCCCGGAAAAAAGAAAATGTCACTGCAGAGTTGCAGCTCCACATTGACCAAGGCTTCCAGTACACCTCGCAAGCGTATTTCCGCCTAACTCAATCATACGGCATTACGCCGTCAATGTCAAGACGCGGAAATCCATATGATAACGCTTTAGCGGAAAATTTCTTCTCTATTCTGAAAACAGAGTGTATCTACCGGGCAAAGCCGCGCACCTATGAGGAGGCGCGCCTCCTCATAGGTGAATACATCCACTTCTACAACTACCAGCGTATTCAACTCAAAACAAAACTGACACCGATGGAATACCGATGCCAGTTCGTTGCTTGAAAAGTTAATATTGTGTCATAGACAGGGGCTTTTGTGCTGTCCGCACAATTTGGGGCAGTTCACTGATTTTTGAAAGGTGCTTTTTTTTGAATAATTTTTTTTGCTCATCATAATTAAACTCACTCCCTTTAATCACAGTAAAAACACACGGAGGCGGAATTGTCAAAGCAATCCTGACAGGGGGGGGAAGTTTTTGTTCTCGCCCACTTAAAACCGGTAAATTTGCCGGTGAGGAAAGCTATATACCGTCGGCAGTGAAAACTGCTGACGAATTTATCTCACAGTACGGTTTCTCCGATACTTCCGCCGACAGAAAATCACGCCGTCCGTATCTTTGTAACCAATAATACACCACTGAAACGGCGGCGTTACACAGAGGGGGCTTTTATTTTGGGCTAACAACAAATAAATATAACAACCAAGAAAACTTTTTATATTTTTTGCATAAAAGAAGAAAAAAAACATAAAACCGACAAAATAAACAAAACTCCGCTCAATATAAAAAACGGAGTTGTTATTTTCGCAATAGTATGTTATTATGAGAGCGGTTAGTCATCCTTTTGCCTGCCGTGCCGCGGATTTCACTCGGTGACGACAGCGAAAGAACAAACAACGAAAGGACTGTTCTTTTGAAATATCTGATAAATAAAAAACTCCACTCCGATTTTTCCGTTTTTGAGAAAAACAAGCTCGCTCCCCGTGCGTACGCCATTCCGTATTCGGACGCGGACAAGCTGAAAAACACCTCGGCTAAGGACGAGAGATACAACTCCGATACCGTCAGAGTATTGTCCGGCGAATGGGATTTTAAGTTTTACAAATCCGTTTCGCTGCTGCCCGACAAGCTCGATACGGTGAGAGTCAAGTTCTCAAAGCTCCCCATCCCCGGCGTTTGGCAGAGATTTGGGTATGAAGAACCCGTATATTTAAATTGCCCCTATCAGTTTAAAACCTTTGAACCCGACCTCCCCGAGGATATGCCTGCGGCGGTTTACAGAAAATTCATTGACATTTCCGAAACCGGGAAAACTTACATTATTTCTTTTTTGGGAGTCGCCAATAACATAGCCGTATATGTAAACGGCAATTTTGCGGGCTATTCAGAGGGCAGCCATAACACCGCAGAATTCGATATTTCCGACCTTCTTAAAGAGGGCGCAAACGAAATCGTTGCAGTCACCTTTAAGTGGTGCAACGGCTCGTTCCTCGAAGCTCAGGATATGTTCAGGGATAACGGCATTTTCAGAGATGTACTCCTCTATGAATACTCCGGTAAATATCTTTTCGACTGCGATATTCACAGTGAAAAATGCGAAAACGGCGAGTATTCGCTCAAAGTGACGGCGCTTATGAAGGGCGAAGGCGAAGCCTCCGTCAAGGCTGTCATTACAGACAAAGACGGCAAAGAGATAAAGAGCATTTCGAAAAAAGCGGAGGACACAACGGAGCTTGATTTCGGTACGCTCGAAGTAAAAGAGTGGAACCCGGAAATTCCCGAGCTTTACACAGTCTATGTAACCGTTGTAAACGGTTCAGCCGAAAGCACCGTACGCTTTTTCACGGGCTTTAAGACGATAACGATCGAGAACGGCGTATTCCTCTTTAACGGCGCTCCCATAAAAATAAAGGGTGTAAATCACCACGACGACGACCTTTACAAGGGCTATGCGATGAGCCTTGACGACATGGAGCGCGACATTCGACTTATGAAGGAGCTGAATGTCAACGGCGTGCGCACCTCGCACTATCCGCCCGACCCGTTCTTCCTCACCCTGTGCGACATCAACGGTTTGTATGTCATAGACGAAGCTGATATTGAAACACACGGCTGCTCGGAAATGGCAGGCGATATTTCACACATATCTAAGCAGGCGAAGTGGGTATCGCACTATGTCGACAGAGTCAAGAGAATGTATTGCCGCGACCGCAACCATGTTTCGATAACGATGTGGAGTCTCGGAAACGAATCCGGCGGTTACAAGTGCCAGGACGAATGCAACAAATTTTTAAAATCGACCGGGACGAAAATACCCGTCCACTATGAGGGTGTTCATGATCTCAAAAGATTCCACTATGATGTCATTTCCGAAATGTATACTTCAACTGAGGGCATCGAAAAGAGGAGAGCGGGCAAACGCCGCCGTCCGTACGATAATAAGCTCAGC
The DNA here is from genome assembly GCA_016297645.1 of Clostridiaceae bacterium. GTDB lineage: Bacteria > Bacillota > Clostridia > Oscillospirales > Acutalibacteraceae > RUG806. The sequence continues at coordinate 10,002 of JAEDGF010000032.1, read as the reverse complement.
CGCGAATACTCAAAAGTTCCGTTCTTCCTCTGTGAATACTGCCACGCAATGGGCGTAGGCCCCGGAAATTTGCAGGAGTATTGGGATTTGTTCTACGAGTGGGACAACTCCATGGGCGGCTGCATATGGGAGTGGGCAGACCACACCGTCTACCACCCGGACAACGACAAAAAGTATAAATACCGCTACACATACGGCGGCGATCATCACGAAAAACAGCATGACGGACACTTCTGCGTCGACGGACTGATGTATGCAGACAGACGCCCGCATACCGGAGCAAAGGAAATGCGCATAGCATACCGTCCGCTCCGCGCTTCTCTCGCAGGCAGCAAGCTGTACTGCATCGAAAACACCAACAGATTCAGAAATTCCGATTATATCAGAATAAATTGGGTGCTGCTCGAAAACGGTGTGGAAACCGACAAAGGCGAGCTGAAAACCGATATCGCCCCCATGCAGTCGGAATGCTTTGTTATACCGCACCGCGATTTTGACGAATCGAAGGACGCACATATAAACTTCATATACACCGACAGCGAAACCGACCGCGAAATCGCAGTTGAACAGATAACACTCAACGATGTTCCCTATGAATTTGATATCGAGATAGGCGCGGAAATTTCCGCTTCTGTCGCGAACGGCGTTATAACCGTCAACTTCGAAAACGGCAAAGCGGTATTCGACGGCAGCACAGGCGAATTTACCGCATACGAGCTTAACGGCAAGAGCATTCTGAACGCTTCCCCTGCCGAAAGCAAGGGACTTCGCTTCAACCTCTGGCGCGCGCTTATCGACAACGACGCAAAACCTCGCGAAAAATGGCACGCAGGCGGACTCGATTCACTCCGTCAGGTTCTTAAAAGCTTCGACGCACACATCGACGACGGCGAAATCGTAATCGACACCGTTTTCGAACTGTGCAAAGGCAAAAAAGCCATGTACAAAGCAACGGCTTCCTACACCGTTTCTTCACTCGGCGCTATTGAAGTAAAAACCTCGCTCATTACGGTGTCTGACGATGCCGAGAGGGATATTCCGCGCTTCGGTATCACAGCCGAGTTGAGCAGGGATTTCACGGACTGCACATACTACGGCAGAGGAGAAGCGGAAAATATGCCCGACTTCAACTGCCAGTCCCCCGTGGGTATCTACTCTGCGAAAGTTGACGATATGTTCGAGCCGTATGTTTATCCTCAGGAGAGCGGAATGCACTGCGATACCAAAAAGCTCGTTCTCTCGTCAGACGACGGCAGTTCGCTTGAAATATACGCCGATGAATCGTTCAATTTCAGCGTTCACCACTTCACGCAGAACGCAATCGAGAAGGCACAGCATCAGGAGGACCTGAAAGACATGAACACCACATTCCTGACGCTTGACGGCTTCACGCGCGGAATCGGTTCAAGCAGCTGCGGACCCGACACCAGAAAAGAATACACCGGGGATGCTTCTCTCGGTTATACTCTCGGCTTTACGCTTATTCCCCACACTAAATAAACCGACATAAAAAAAACGGCGACGCTTTTTATCAAAAAACTGACTGGAAGCAGTGTCTTTTTTGTGAAAGGAGTTTGACATACTGTGAAAAAATCTCCATTTAAAAAGTGCCGAATGCTCACCTTCCCCGGGGCAAAGGCTTGCCTTGTGCGCTCGCGCTTCGATGTGCAAAAATGCAGCGAGGCGATTCTGGAAATCACGGGACTCGGCTATTTTGAGGCGTTCATAAACGGAGTCCGGCTGAGTGACAACCGGCTCATGCCGCCGAAATCCGACTACTGCGAAAGAAATCTTACAAAGGCTCTTTATCCGATACATGACAAGCTCAGCCACAGAATATACTACTATTCCTTCGACATAACGCACCTTTTGCAGCCGGGCGAAAATATTCTCGCTTCGCATATAGGCGCAGGCTGGTTCGGACAGGACGAATGTACGATCGAGGGCATAGGAAAATGGGGCGAAAACTGCCTTGTTTTCAAAATCGTCCTGACCTTTTCCGACGGCACGAAAAAAGAGATAACGCCGGACAACACAGTTAACAAATGGCGCCCGAGCTACATAACAAAGACAAATATATATTTCGGCGAAACACTTGACGGGACGAAGTACCCGGGAGAGTGGAAGCAGCCCGGTTTTGACGACTCCGCTTGGGACACGCCCGAAAGTACCGCGCTGTTTGACTCTGTTTTTACGCTTGCCGACTGCCCTCCCGACAGAGTCACGAGTGTTATTTCACCCGTGCTTATCCACGAAAAGGACGGTGTAAGGGTCTATGAGCTGCCGTCGACGCTTGCCGGAACGCCCGTTATAAAATTCAACCCGGACGCACAGCCCGGAAGCACGGCTTCCGTGTATTTCGCGGATAAACTCAATGACGATATGACTCCGGACTTTCACTCTACGGGCGGAAAGAACAGATTGCAGCACGATGTATTTGTTTTCTCTCCGTTTTATCCCGAGGAATACCGTCTGCATTTTACATGGAATGCAGGCAGATATATCGTTGTTGAGGGCAGCGCCCACTTAAAAGGGTTTGAAGAAATACGCACCGACATTAAACAGCGCGTGTTCTTCAAGTGCGAAAACGAAGTCCTCCAATGGTACTTTGACGCGTACGCAAGAACACAGGAAGCGAATATTCACGGCTGTGTACCATCCGACTGTCCGCACCGCGAACGGCTCGGCTACACGGGCGACGGTCAGCTCTGCTCGGCTGCCGCGATGTATATTTTTGACGCTTCCGAAATGTACCGCAAATGGTTGCATGACATAAGGGACTGTCAAAACACGGAAAACGGACACATTCAGCACACCGCACCATTTTACGGCGGAGGCGGAGGTCCCGGAGGATGGGGCGGAGCCGCCGTAATCGTACCTTGGAATTTCTATCGTTTTTATGCCGACAAAGAGGAGCTTTCAGCCGCGTTCGATTCGATGACAGCGTACCTGCGGTACATGAAAAGCCGCAGCGACAGCTTCCTTGTCACCCGCGAGGAGGAGGGCGGCTGGTGTCTCGGCGACTGGTGCACTCCGAAAAATGATATCAAAATTCCCGAGAGCTTTGTAAACACCTTCTATTTTGCGGAATGCGCCCGTCTTACAGCAAAAGCGGCAGAGATACTCGGAAAAACAGAATTCTTGAAGGAATTAAACGAAGCGGAAAACGGCGCGAAAAAAGCCCTCAAAGATAACTTTTACGACAGTGAAACCGGCTCGTTCTGCGCAGGCGTTCAGGGCGCGGACGCTTTTGCGGTACACCTCGGTATCGGCAGCGAAAAGACCGCACATAACCTCGTTGAAAAATACAGTTCGCTGCGCGAGTTTGACACGGGCATTTTCGGTACTTACTATCTTATCGAATCGCTTTTCAAACTCGGCGAAAATGAGCTTGCCGTTGAGCTTCTCTCTAACAAAAAGGAAAATTCTTTTTACAACATGATGAAGCACGGCAGCGCTAACTTATGGGAGAACTGGGACGGCTGCGACTCACTCTGCCACCCGATGTTCGGCGCTTCGGCGGAATTTATCGTCAGTAAAATACTCGGTATCAATGAGAGCTTTTTCAATAAAAGCGAAAAGCCGAAAGCAGTATCACCGGTCTATGCTCCCTCGACCGGTAATATAGACGCACTCATAAAAACCGCTGACGGAGATTTCCGTTTAAAGATCACTTACGACGAAAACAAAAAACAGAACATATCACTTTCCTGCAAGGTGGAATCATGACGCAATCACTTTTTTCAGTTCTCTGTGCAATATTCATGCTTTTTTCTTCCGTTTTCGGCTGTTCACAGGAAGGAATTCTCCCCACGGGGCTTCCGAACGAAAAGGAACCGCCCGCAGTCGAAGGCACAGTATATACGCGTGTTGACGGAGTACAGAACTCGGTTTTCTATATAGCAGAACCGGATATAGCGCAATGCAGCACCGTGTCTGCTTCGTCTTTCGGCATTTCCGAAAATTCCGAAGATAATTACGGCGCATTCCGTGAGGCACTCGCCTATTGCAGAGAAAATCCGCCGAACCAAATCGACAACAACAAATCAGCCGCAATAATTCATCAAAAACAAATCGGCTAAATCGAACCAAGTTGAAACAAATCAGCCGCCGGAAATATCCGGCGGCTGATCTTCGTTTAATATCGCTGCATGGAATTTGTTTTACGCAAGCTCCGTGCATTTTGAGTTCCGCTTACCGTGCGGAGCACTTACATAAGGCTTCTGTAAAGAGCTTCGATTTCTTCAACGCTCGTATCTCTCGGGTTGCCGGGGCGGCAGGCGTCAGCAAATGCGTCAAGCGCGAGTGCGTGAACATCCTCCTCTTTGACAACGCCTTTGAGCGAAAGCGTGATACCGACATCCTCGGCAAGCTGCTTAACGGCGTTGCAGGCGGCTGCGCGATATTCCTCCTGTGACATATCGTCAACACCCTTAACACCCATCGCTCTTGCTATCTCACGATATTTTTCACCGGTAAACGGTGCGTTATACTCCATTACGGTAGGCAAAAGCGTAGCGCAAGCCTTGCCGTGGGGCATATCGTAATAAGCGGAAAGCGTGTGCGCCATCGAATGGTCAACGCCGAGGCCGACATTCGAAAAGCCCATTCCGGCGATATACTGGCCGAGTGCCATTCCCTCTCTGCCGCAGCTCTCGTTTTTAACTGCGCCGCGAAGGCTCTTTGAAATAATTTCGATCGCTTTGAGGTGGAACATATCGGAAAGCTCCCATGCTCCCTTTGTGATATATCCTTCAATAGCGTGCGTCAAAGCGTCCATGCCCGTGGCAGCCGTCAGAGAAGCAGGCATCGAATTCATCATTTCGGGGTCAACGACCGCAACAACGGGGATATCGTGTACATCGACGCAAACAAATTTACGCTTTTTCTCAACATCTGTAATAACATAGTTGATAGTTACTTCCGCCGCCGTTCCGGCTGTCGTGGGGACGGCTATAATGGGAACACACGGTTTCTTGGTCGCCGATACGCCTTCGAGTGAACGGACATCTTCAAACTCGGGATTGGTTATAATAATGCCGATAGCCTTAGCCGTGTCCATCGACGAGCCTCCGCCGACCGCGACAATGCAGTCCGCACCGGCATTTTTGAATTCGCTTACACCGTGCTGTACATTTTCAATGGTAGGATTGGGCTTGATATCGGAATAGACAGTGTACGCGATACCGGTTTCATCGAGAACAGCCGTTACCTTACCCGTTATACCGAACTTTATAAGATCGGGGTCGGAAGCAAGAAAGACCTTCTTAAAACCGCGCGCCTTGATTTCCTCGGGGATAGCTTTAATAGCTCCTGCTCCGTGATAAGAGGTTTCATTCAAAACAAATCTGTTCATAAACAAATCGCACCTTTCCTGATTTTATATTATTTCGGGCAAAACTCGCTTTGTCCGTTATAACCTGAGAATACACATCGAATCGGGCTGCGAAAGCTCCGTCATGAACGAAGTGACAATACCTCGTTCTCATATTTTTTGATTTCCGCAAAATAATCCGCCGCAATGCCCTCGCGTCTGAGATATTCCTCCCACACTTCACCGAAGGGCATGGTTTTCATATCCTCCGAAAGCACCATCAGCTCCGTAAAACGGCTCTCGTCCTGCAACTTTTTCATTTTTTCGGCGGGCTGCAAAAGAGCAAACAAAAGTGACTTCTGAACATTCCTGAGTCCCGTCACCCACGCCGAAATACGGTTTATCGACGCATCAAAATAGTCAGTCGCGATAAACACTCTGTCAAGCGCGCCGCACCGTACTATTTCTTTGCAAATCTCCTTGGTTTCGTCGTCAAACAGAACCACATGGTCGGAATCCCAGCGCACGCCGCGCGTAATATGAAGCGCTATCTTTTCGTTAAAAAGCAGCATTGACGATATTTTGTCGGAAACAAGCTCGGTGGGGTGATAATGTCCGTTATCCATAAGAGGAGTAATTCCCTTTTGTGCAACATAATTCATGCAGAATTCCGCCGAACCGACCGTATAGCTTTCAAGTCCTATACCGAAAACCTTTGATTCGAGTGTAACATACACCTTCGTTTTGTCGTACGGAACGCTCAAAATCTCGTCAAGGCTCTTCTTGAAACGCGCTCTCGGTCCTATTCTGTCTGCGGGAATATCTTTATAACCGTCCGGGATCCATATGTTCATGACACAGGGATAACCCGTTTCGTTTGCAAAATACTCCGAAATTTCAAGGCATCTCTTGCCGTGTTCCACCCAAAATGCACGTACCTCCTCGTCGGGCGACGAAAGAGTCAGATTATCCTTCACCATGGGGTGAGAGAAAAATGTGGGGTTGAAATCTATTCCTATGTTTCTTTCCTTCGCGAAATTGACCCAATAGGCAAAATGCTCGGGACGAATCTCGTTGCGGTCAACAAATTTTCCGTCATTAAACACGGCGTAAGAAGCGTGAAGATTGAGCTTCTTTTTGCCGGGAACAAGCGAAAACGCCTTGTCGATATCCGCTTTCAGTTCGTCCGGTGTTCTTGCCTTGCCGGGGTAATTTCCCGTTGTCTGAATGCCGCCGGAAAGCGCCTTGTCGGAATCGAAGCCGGAAACATCATCACCCTGCCAGCAGTGAACGGAAACGGGAGTTTTACCGAGAGCCTCCATCGCTTTTTCGGTATCGATACCGAGCGCCGCGTACTTTGCTTTTGCTTCACTGTAACTCATTTTATTCTCTCCTCATTTATTTATACAATATTCCATATAAACTTCTCTTGTAAGAAGCTTTTTCCACTCAAAAACGCCTTTTTCATATGTCATGTAGGAATGCTCGGAACCGTCCTTCGGTATGGAAAGAGAACCGGGGTTCATGTACCGAAATGTTCCGCAATCCTCGTTTACCGGAATGTGCGTATGCCCGTGGAGAAGTATATCCCCCTTTGCAAACGGGAGCGGCGAATCGGAATTATATTTATGCCCGTGCGTTATCCAAACATTCACGCCGTCAAGCTCCAACACGCCGTACTCGGCAAGTATCGGGAAAGCGAGCACCATCTGATCGACCTCGCTGTCGCAGTTTCCGCGCACACAAACGAGCCTGTCCGCGAAACGGTTGAGCATAGGCGCGACCTCTTTCGGTGCATATTCCACCGGCAGGTCGTTTCTCGGTCCGTGATACAATACATCGCCGAGAAAAATTATCTTGTCCGCCTTTTCCTCCGAAAATCTGTCGAGAAGCATTTCGCAATACTTCTTCGAGCCGTGCAGGTCGGACGCTATCAAAAATTTCATTTTTTTGTTTCTCCTCTCAGTTCCGCGAGCTTCGCGCAAAGAGCCTTGTATGCATCCTCGGGAGTATCAATTTTCTCAACCGTTTGCTCCATCGGGCACATTCCCGTTTTCATTCGGTTTTCGATGAAATCGCATTTTTTACCGTAAGAATAGTTGATCGAATACTCTTTCAGCGTTTTTTCGCCGGCATCGCTCAGCACCTCGGCATACACCTCTGTTATGCCTGCGTAAACGAACAGCATTGCAGCCGCTTTACCGACTATTCTGTCTGCTGCGGAAAAACCGCGAAGATCCTTTTTCTCGCCGATAAATCCTATCATCGGTGCTATTCCCTTTGCGTCTGAAACCGTCGTTTCACCGCCGCGGCACAAAACTATCGATGCACTTTTTTCTTCGAGTAATTTTTTCGCTTTTTCTATGTCCGTCATATTACTATCCTTTGCGGTGTTTTTTGCCGTCATTGAAAGTCACAGTAAAAACAGTGCCTTTTTCTTCGTTGCTCTCCACCGTGATATCCGCGTCGTGGATTTCTGCAAGGTTCTTGCAAATGGCAAGCCCGAGTCCGTAGCCTTTTCCCGCAGTATGCGCCTTGTCGGAGCGGTAAAACCGTTCAAACAAATGCGGTATATCCTCCTCCGGGATAACGACCCCGGGATTTCGAGTGGAAAGACAGCAGCCGTTCGGCTTCTTTTTAAGTGAGAAATATATCTCACCGCTCGTTCCGGCGTACTTCACGGAGTTATCTATCAAAATGTGCATGATCTGATTCAGAGAGGTCTGGTCGCCGTGAACCTTTATACCGTCGTCAATATCCGTGTTGAGTACGACTCCGTTTTCAAAAGCAATGGGTTCAAATTGAAGGCAAAGCCGGGTCGCAAGCTCCGACATATCCACATCGGAGAACATATTGTTAACTTTCATATTATCGGACTTCGCAAGAATGAGCATTTTATCAACAAGCTCTTTCATGTGCGTAGCCTCAACCTGAGTGCTTTCTATCCACTTGTACTGTTCTTCGACAGTATCCGCTTTGTGCTCCTGCAAGATGTTCGTGTTGGCAAGAATGACCGTGAGCGGGGTTTTCAATTCATGCGACGCATCCGCAATAAAGTTCTGTTGCTGCGCCCATGCTTTTTCCACCGGCTTAATGAATGTCCGAGCCAAAAATCGGCTCATGATGTAAATAAGGATTATCGCAAGGACGCACAATACCGCACCCCTTACAAGAAGCCGCCACAGGTACGAAGCGTACTGCGAAGCGTTCGCAAAGGCAATACGGGTGCCGTTGAGCGTCGTATTTTTGTAGAAAAACAACATCTGATCAGGCAAAAGCCCAAAGGTGAAATCTGTCGCAACTGCGCCCTTGACCGCGTCCGTCAGCACTTCGCTTTTCATTCGTGCCTGACCGATATTGAGTTTAACATAAGAGCCGTCCGAATTGACGCTTACAACACACACTCCCTCGGAGTATATCGGAAAGACCTGTGTGCTGTCATACTCCGTATCTGCGGAAATATCCGGCAAAAAGCTGACATACTCCTCCGATGCAAAATCGTGCAGCGACGAACGGACATTCACCGTGAGCGTTATCATCAAAAGCCCAACGACAACGAGGTAAAACACCACAAGCAGCGTCCCTATTATGAGCATCAAAAGAGATGTAAAACGGCGTCTTAGTTTTTTTAGCATTTATTTCACCTCAAGGCGATACCCTATTTTGCGCAGCGAAACTATCTGCGCGGACGACCCGATAAAGTCGAGCTTTTTACGCAGAAACGAAATATATACCTCAACATTATTATCGACCGCGTTCGAATCATAACCCCACACCTTAACTATAAGGTCGTCCTTCGTCGTGACTTTCCCGGGGTTGGACATGAGAATACGCATTATTTCCGATTCTTTATAGTTGAGGTGAACGCTCTTGTCCTTGCACGACAAATCGCAGGTGGACAAATTGAGGTCAGTGTCCTCAAAAGTGAGCTTGTCTATGATAACTTCACCCTGACGGCGTGTGAGCGCATTTATCCTTGCAAAAAGCTCAATGGGAGCAAAAGGCTTGGTCATATAGTCGTCCGCACCGGCATCCAGCCCGGCGACCTTGTCGCTAACCTGATCCTTCGCAGTGAGCATAAGAATAGGCGTTTCGATCTTTTGTTTTCTCAGCTCGCTCACGACCTGCAAACCGTTCATTTTCGGCAGCATAACATCAAGGACAATAACATCGTAAATTCCGCTGAGCGCCATATTGAGTCCGTCCATGCCGTCAAAGGCAAGATCTACCATATATTTTTTTTCGGACAGAAGCTGCTGCAATGCCTCAGCCAAACGCTTTTCATCTTCAACTACCAATATCTGCATTTTTGTACCTCCGAAACTACCGTTATTTTATAACATATACTGTCATTTTTCAATAGTTACCGCGCTTTTTTTCGGTCAAAAAAGTTTTCATTTCCGCCCGCAGCAAAGCGCCGAACCGCAGACGGAGAAAAGCCCCTTTTTTTACCTACCGTTAACGCACATTATATTGTTTGAACCTGAAAAAAAATTAAACTTGACAACTCGGTTTTTTTTTGGTATATTATCTTCTGTTAAATACACGGACAGGTATCGAAGTGGTCATAACGGGGCTGACTCGAAATTTTACGGTGACTTGGTCGTTTCGTCCGCCGGAAATCCTTGATATAAAAGGGTTTTCAAAACAGAAAATCGAATATTTTTCAGTGTTCTCTCCTGCTTTTC
>JAEDGF010000031.1 GCA_016297645.1 Clostridiaceae bacterium | reverse complement strand
TTACCGGCATAACAAAAAGAGCAGGATAATCCCTGCTCATACATACAAGAAGATGCAAAATGTAGGCAAAAAGAAATCGAGTGTCCACATCCAACTCTCAGGTTGGTTATGAACACTCGATATGGTCCGAGTGACAGGGATCGAACCTGCGGCCTGATGGTCCCAAACCACCCGCGCTCCCAGCTGCGCCACACCCGGATTTATTTGATTTTTTGTGATTTCGGTATTTGTGGGATACTATGTGGTCGCTGCTTCATTATAACACATTTCAGCGAAAAAATAAAGAGCCGAAACCGCCGTGTGTAAGGCCTTGCTGAGGTTTTGCGGAAAGGTTATAAATGTGTCCGTCTACGCTCCCGAAGCAGGCGCGCTACCAACTGCGCTGCACCCCGGTGGATTTGGATTTCGTCGGCGTTTGCGGAAGACAATTTTTGCGGTTTCGTATTGACGCGAGGAATAATATAACACAAATCCGCAGGTATGTCAAGCCGGATAAGAACGGTTGCGGGGGTAAGCGGAAGTTATAAAATGGGAGTGAGAACGAGGGGAGAGTTTTGAAGCAAATATTGAATTATATTTGCGCGGCTATCCGGCAGAAAATCGCGTTGAAAAACGCCGGATGGTTGTCTTTTCGCAGTGCCGGAGTTTTGAAAAAAGAACCGCCGTTTTTCTAACGGCGGCTGAGAGTGTTGTTTTTCTCGGAGGACGGGAATTGTACCGGCTCAAACGAAACGCTGACAAAAAGGGCGTAATGCAAGAAATTGTCCGCAAAAGCTTTTCGGAATTCGGTGGGTAAAGATTGCGAAAGACGATCGTTGTCGGTTCGGTCGAGTTGGGTTATTGCAAGAAACAAACCGGTAAACTGTCGAAGCCGGCACTTAGCGGGTGCGTGCGTGTCCGTTGAAGCTTATCCGAGCGAGTTTATCAGGTCGATGTGTTCGGCGTAGAACAGGCGCACATTGTTCTTTACGGTCATTCCGCCTTGGAGCGACATATGGTCGCCGTAGTAGATCGGCATGACATTCCATATGCCGGTCTGAACGCTGTTTTCGTCGAAGTCCTTGTGTGGAGCGCCGGAGGGGTACAGTGCGGAAATTGTGTTGACGAGTCCGTCGTTGCGGCGCCATGTTTCGTCCACAACGATTCCGCCTTCGGTTACGCCGGAATATCTGCCTATGCGCGCCGAGCAGGGGATGAACAGCGCTTCCGTTGTGTCCTTTTTGGGGAGGAAGGTGCCGTCCGGCTGTTCTTCGGAATTGTCGCAGGCAAAGGAGAAATAGTAGACGCTTTCCGCCGTGATGATCTCCTTGTTGAGTTCGGCGGCATCGTCGAGGTACATATTGTGTTCGGCACTGTCGGACGGATCTCTGCCGTCGGGAATGGGAAGGCTCGCGATCGTCAGCAGTGTTGCCGTTGCAAGCTCATCGGCGGTTGCTTCTTTGTCGTGGAATATCATGTCCTTGATGATGTATGCGGTCGTGCCGTTGTGCGGTGCGGAGAGAGTTGTGACGGAATATATCCAATCCTCTTTGCCGCCGGTGAAAAGGGGAGAAAGCTCCTCTGCCGGAGTAGCGTCTTGTTCCGCCTTACTTCCTTTTGACATAAGAGAAACGAGCATACGAATCGTTGCACCGCCGAATGAATGACCGAACAGGTTGATTTTGTTCTCCGCGCTCCAATCGGAATAGAGGGCGCGATGCGCGAAGTTTTCGCCGTAGCGCTTGTGACCGCAGCGTGAGGAATGCTCTTCGCCGTAATCAACGCGGGTGCCGGTGAGCTGCGCGTAAAGCTCGCAGGCTCTGTCCCACGCGCTCGCGGTGGCGGTGACGGAAGCCGAGCGGCAGTCGTAGCCGCGCGCGTTCAGGTATGTTATCAGATTGCCGCCTGCCATACCCCAATACGGCATGGCTTTATCGGCAAGGTCGTAGCTGCCCCAGCCCGAAAGACCGTGTACGAAGATGTTGGTATAGCTTGTTTTCGCCGCGTCGCTGTTGGGAGTGTGCTCCGGAAAATTGAAAAACGGAAAGAAAAACATAAGAATGGACATAAACAGTGAGCAGATCTTTGCCATGAGAGGTCCTCGCTTTCGTTCATACTTTGTACATAAATTATAGACGAAGCGAAGTGCCGTTGTCAATATTCTAAGACAAAAATGAACAAAACTACCGCAAAAATATGAAAAACTTATTATCCCTTTTTAGTGATGAGATTCTCAATTTGTATCGTTCTTATTTCGATAGACCGACAGATAAAAAAACAAATGCAAGACATTCTTCTTTGAAGCGATAGCCTCAATTTCAAAAAATGTCTTGCATTTATATTTTTTTGTATTATGCACGGTTTGCGGCAATGACGCAATGGTAAGAACCTTTTGTAATGAGAACCTTTTGTAATAAAAGATCTTTTGTCTTTCAGCAAAAAGTCGGCGTACCGCAGCACCGGCTTCACCGGCAGATTTGTTGGATTTCAGTGTCGCGGAGCTGTCGGTTCTTCGCTTTTTGCTGCCTGCGGCAATCTGTAACCGGTAAAGGATTTATTTCCTTAATATTTTTTTTGCAATATCAATGGTCCGTTGTCTGATACCGACTCTTGTATATTTGCGGAGTACACTGTCAAACGGCATATTGTTGAGGTCATGCATGAAAGCTTCGGCTTTGACGGAGGGCTTGGAGGGTTTTGACATATTCGGCTGTTTTGCGGATATGTCGCCGATATCACACTGATACAGTTCCAGCGAGTCTTTAACGGAGTCAAGGAGCTTCGCGCCCTTTTCATTATTGCATATAACAGCCGATACTCCTTTGTTATCGTCAATATCAGGGAAAATGTTTTCGATCCCCCAAAAATCACCGATCGTAATATCTCCGGGTCGGCTTGTGCTTGCATAGGGGCATACCGTGCAGGAGCTTCTGATACAGACATCGTACCTGAAAAGCTCAATATAGCTTCCGGTGAAGTTGTTTTCCCGCATTGTTTTTCCGTTTTTGAATTGTGCCAACGCCGAATAGGTTCGCCATCCGTTTTCTTTGTTGCGGAACTTATAGTCGGAGAGCTTTTGTCCGTATTTTGATTCAATAAAATCGACGAATTTCTCCCAAACGAGAGGAGTCGGTACGCCGTGACATATTATATCGGCAAGATACAGGTTTTTTCTGTCCGGAAAAGCGTTTCGAACGGCTCCTACCTGGCACGGCGTTCCGCAGAACAGCACCGGACGGTTTTTCGCAAGCTCCGAATCGATTTTTGCGTATATGCCGGTACAGTTGCTTTGTATATATTTTGAGCCGCGCATTTTGTCGCGTTCCTCGGGGGTTTCCGCTGTCGTGTGAACAAGCTTCATTTCATCGGTGAACGCAGCACCGAAGATTACGCCGTTTTTATTTAATATGTAGTCGGACAGCGCTGTAAATACTCCTCCCGAGGAGCTGGCGTTGATAACGGATTTGTCTTTGTGCCGTGCCGCGTAGCATTTTTGCTGCGCGTTTTGCCCGCAGTTTTTTATAATGGGACACAGCTTTTGACACTTCTTGCAGTCAACACATAACTCGTTGTCTATCTCGGGGTAAACGAAGCCGTTGTCCGTCACCATTTTTATTGCATTTTTCGGACAAACATACTCGCACAGCGAGCAGCCGCAGCAGTTATTTTTTTGAGAATAGACAGTATCCACCGCATTCAGCTCCTTTTAACAAATTTTTTTATCAAAGAAAGACCGAATTTCACAAGCGATATGTAATCTTTCCAAAAGAGAACAGCAATTATTATCGTCGTGCATACTGCGAACGGATAAACGATAACGGCGTTGTCGACAAAAGTATATATCAGCGCATCCGCAAGCAGCGTTACCATGACGAAGATGACCTTGACCGTGGGGTAATGTATCTTCACTATTCGTGCGGTATCGAAAACTCTTGTAATCCAGAAGGCGAGATAGCTGCAACAAAGCGCTATTGCCGAACCTATGACGCCCGTCTTAAAGTAAGCGACCAGCAGTATGTTTACACTGAGACTTATGACGACCGCAACCAAATTTGTCACAAGCGCCATTGTGGTTTTCTTGTTTGCTGAGTAAATGGAGCCGAGGAACATTGCGAAGGAAAAACAGGTCATACCGAAAAGCATAAGCGGAATAAGCTCCCACGCGGAATAGAAGTCTTTTCCCAAGAAAACGGAGGTTATCGGTTTACACAGAAGTATAAGAACCGACGATATCAGTGTGACTGTTGAAAACAGAAACGAATGTATTTCCGTATAGAAGTCCGTTATGTCTTTCTTTGCAAATTCCTGGTTCGCGGATATCTGCCATGCCTGGAAGAAAATCGTGACCACCATGGTCAGCAGACTCGGAATTTTATGTGCTGCTGCATAGATGCCGTTTGCAGCCTCTCCTTCAACGGAGGTTATAACAAGTCTGTCTATGAAGCTCGATATCCACCAGCAGATAGAATTCGGGATCAGCGGAATAGCAAACATCAGCATTTCCTTCATCAGCTTGCTTGTAATGTTTTTGGTGGAGAATCTGCGGTATTGTTTCCCGAGGAAGATAAACAGGAAAACACAGGAAACAACATTTGCCAGCGTGTAGCCGAGCATATATCCCGTTACGCCCAATTTTAAGCCGGACAAAAATGTAATGTTGAAAACAAAGACAAAGAAGGTGAGCAGAACATTGTCGATCGTGAACAGAAAGGTCTTATCCACCGCGCGTGTAAACTGTGAAAACAGGGAGCGCATGAAGCCTGCCACCGAGTAAGCTACGACAAGCCAAATATATTCAACCGGATGAATCAGCGAAACTACTCCGGCACCCAGACACAGCACAGCCGCACCGATCACGGAAACTACAATACCGGAGGAAAAGACAGCCTGCTTGTCATAGTCCTTTTCCATCGCGTATCTGAAAACGGCCTCGTAGATGGTAAGTGAAAAAATGGGCATCAAGAGTGTTACTATTGATGTCAGAAGGTCGGCAGTTCCGAACTGAGCGTCCGTCATGCACCTCGTGTAGTACGGAACCAATATAACTTGAAGAAGCTTTGAGCCTAAATTACCGATGGCAAAAAGCAATGTGTTTTTTGCCAGATTTTCGTTGCGCGATGACACAGAGAAACCTTCCTTTACGATAGAGAGTGATGGAAACCGTCGTTATTCGGCAGTAATAAAGCTGTCGATAAAATCAAGCGACATTTGTCTGTCCCTGTCTAATTTTTCGTCGACGGCAGACCAGTCGATATCTTTTTGCGGTGCGCCTGCCGACAGACAGCGATCCGAAATGCCGTATCTTGATGTGAGATCATACAGCCTCGAACCGACCGATTTTGCGTTATCGGGGACATTAAAATAGAAATCCTTATGAAAATTGACGGAAAATGCCGTGCCGTGAAAAGAATTTGTTATGACAACGGAAGCATTAAGCATACAGTCAAGCCATTGGGCGGGACCTGCCGTAAAGCTGATCTGAGCATCATTCCGATGTAAACGGGAATAGCTTATCGTCTTTATCGGAAGTCCGGTTTTCTCGGACATGGAATGCGCAAAATTCCAAAGGGCATCGTCATTAAAAACCGTGTAGACAAAAATGAAGCCGTTGCCTTGTTTTTTGTCGGCGAGCTGCTCCCAATCGTTTTTTGTAAGCAGTAAGGTAGGATCGACAACGACGGGCGGCTTTTTGCTTATCAGCGAATCAATGATTTTTGCGGCTTGTTCTTCTCTGACCGACAGAAAATCGAAATCCGAGAGGAGCGCGGCAATGCTTTCCTTGCGGTTGTCATCGAGCTTTGACAGACCGAAGCTGCCGGCGTATGCGGCTTTTTTCGTTTTTCCGTTCGTAAAATCAAGGAAAAAGGTTTTATAATCGTCGCCTGTCAGATTGTAGTTCCAAATTTGGTCGCTTCCGGCGACAACAATGTCGTAATCCGTAAACGGAGCGTCTGAAAAACGCATATTTTTTTGCTGAAAATCAGAAAAATTTTTCCTTCTTTTCAGTGCAATATCGAGATTTAAGAGGTGGGCGAGAGTATATTTCGGGTTTGCCGCCGAACGAAGGTCAAAAATACTGTTGCTTCTTTCGATGGCGTCGCATTTATGGTCAACGAAAAAAACATCGCCGCTGCGTTTCGAGAGTATTTTGTACAGCGCGGCGGCTTGGAGCGCCGTTCCGTAGTTTATTGCCTTGGGAAATGTTAAAATTCCGATTTTCATCTGGCATTCTCCAAAAAGATTTTTTCGAGCTTTTTCGCTTCGGTATTTATGTCGTAACCGGAGTTTTTCAGTTTTTCGATTCCGCCGGTCTGCTTTTGCCCGGCGGCTTTTATTATTTCCCTTGCCCAAAACTCGGCAGGCTTGTCCAGCTGCACGAAGTCGACCGTTTCGGTGACATCGACCTCTTTTGTGACGGCGGGAGTGCTTGTGACGCACGGTATATCCGCAGCCTGAGCTTCAATAAGAACTACGGGCAGTCCCTCCGATACGGACGGCAGTGCGAAGACATCGAACGCTTGAAGCAGACGCGGAATATCATTCCTCGTGCCGGTATAAATAACGGATTTTTCAAGTCCGCAGGTATGAGTGTACTCAATAAGTTGGTCGTGAAGCTCGCCGTCGCCGATGAAAAGCAGCTTGGCATCCGGTTTTTCTGTCAGTATTGATTTAAATATGTCCAGTAAAAAGAATTGATTTTTTGCGGTACACATTCTTCCGACATGACCTACAACGAGAGCGTACGGCGCAATGCCGAATTCCTCTCTGACCGATTGTCTGTCGGCATCGTTTTTACGGAAAACAGGCGCGTCTATCGCATTTTTGACAATCTCGGCCTTGCCGGAGTGCTTTTTGCCGAACATAAATACGGCGGCTTTTTCCGAGCAGGTCCACAGACGGTTTGCATACAAAGGCAGAAGGATTCTATTTATGTTGTGGAGAACGGGTACAACATATTTCATTATTTTGTTGCCCCAAAAATACCCCGATGTGTGCGCGTGTGCGATTCTCAGTCCCACACCTGTCTGCTTTGCTTTTTTCAGAAAATCGATATTAGTCAGTCCGGAAAAGCTGCACCACACGGCGTCGTATCGGTTCTCGGAAAAGATATTGTTAAGTGCGGCCTTATATTTTGCGGGGGCGGTTTTTCTGTCGGGCAGGTAGTATACTTTTCCTCCGCGCGCCTTGATTTCGTCCTCGAAGGACAGCCTTTCGCCAAACACCGCAAAATCGGCAGTGATTGCCGAAGGGGAAAAATGACGAACATATGCCATTACGATATTTTCCACGCCGCCGGCGGGTTCCTTAACGCCGGTTACTAAAATACGAGCCATTATTCTTTTTCCTTCCTTCTGAATATTTTATTGAATATGCTGCCGAAAAGGCTTTCGGTGTCGTTCTTCGGCGAGAAGGACTGTGCCATGCCGAAATAGAGCCAGAACAAGAACGCACCCATTGAAAAGCTCATGAAAACATCGGATACGAAGAATGCCGATAGCGCAAGCATGGCAAGCTGAGCGGTCAGCCAGCAAAGCTCCGTGCTTGAACCGGGTGCAAAGTAAACCGCCAAAATTTTTATTACACCGAGAAGGACGGCAGCAGCCAAAATAATGAATCCGATGATACCGGTCGAAACAAGGACATCCAAATAGCCGTTGTGCGATGCTATGCCGTACATTGCCATAAGTGTGTCAGGGCAATGTTCTTTTGCAAACTCCGAGATGTTTCTCGGCGAAGCTCCGAAAATAGGGGATTTCAGGAAGATTTTGATAGTTTCCTTCCATCTCTTGAATCTGCCGTTTGAGATATCGTTCATGTTTTCGAGATCGGTACGGGTGATATTGTGATTGCCGTCGGGCGTGAAATCCGGATCGGAGGGCTTGGAAATGTCGGTGTCGTCCGAATGGAAAAATTCCAATCCCGATACGGAGTAAAATTTGTCAAACGCATTGTTGACCGCAGTTTCCGCCTGCTGAGTGACAATGCCTGTTCTGACAACCGGCAGTACATTTTTCAAAATCTTCAAAGAACCGAATACGGCTGCAACGGAAAACGCCGATATAAGAATTCCGCAGCAGAGTTTCTTTGCGGAGATTTTTGACGCAAAAACCGTTTTCCACAGAACAACAAGCACCGTGCCTACGGAAAGTATTATTATGCAGGCTCTCGAACCGCCCAAAGCGATGTAGGACATCTGGATAATGATGTTCAGTACCAGCAGAATCGAAGTGACAACACCTTTTTTCTGAGCAATAAGACGAGCGGAGAGGAAAACCGATATCGCACATATCGTGCTGGCGTAATTCGGGTCCTGGAATATTCCCCACAGTCTGTCGTATGAGCTGCTGAAACCTTGGTTTACAATACCCCAGCTGCCGACTCCGCGGACGAGGTAATCAACCGAAAAGAAGAACATCGACAGTGAAAGAAGTGTGAAAACGCACCATGTTATTATCAGAACTGCCGATAAAATATTCAGTGTGTGTTTTATTTCCTGTTCATTTTTTCCCTTTGCAAACGGATAGAAAAACAGAAATTCTATCGCTAACGCACCGAGTACCTTCAAATTTCCGAAAAAACCGTATTTTATGTTTACAACGGAAGAAATTGCGCAGAAGGCGATAAAGAATATCAGCAGATCGGAAATTCGCCCTTTTAGGCACTGCTGTTCGGTGAACAAATCAATTATGATGAGAACGAATGCGCATACAAAAATTGCTCCGGATACCGCAGCACTCTCAATGAGGAAGTTCAGCGGAAGAACCTCCCGTACGGACATATAGACGGCTATAAAGCAACAAAAAGCCGTGTATATCGAAAATCGTCTGCTTTGTTTTACTTCAGTCATGATTATCAACCTCTCATTTTTTACACGGGACTGTTTTTAAGTATGTTGAACATTTTAGTCAGCAAATAGATTACCGAAACGCGCTTCTCTTTCAAAAGTCTGCGAAGAAGCTTGAAAACTGCGCTGTCCGGCTCAAAACAGCCGATGACGCTCTCCGAAACGGGGTCGGATACGGCAGCCGAAATAAGTGCCTTCTGTTCTTTTTTTGTCAGTTTTGCTTTCGGCGAGTTGTTCCTTATAAAAACCGAGAAAAGGTGCTTAATGTACGACAGATATATGACCTGTAAATTTTCTTCGGAAGCAGCGCCGAAATGCTCCAACAAATGCTTCTCGGCGAGATATTTGCGCTTTGCAAGGTCGAAAAACTCCGGAACATATGTGTTCGCCAAGGTTTCGTGCGAAGGCTTTCTGTAATTGTACAGTTCCGCGGCGGCAGTGCTCACAGAGGAGGCGTATTCAAAAACATATGCGTTGAACACGACATCTTCAATAAGGCGTATCTTTTCAAAGCGGGCATTGCATGACAAAAGAAATTCACGCTTATACAGCTTATTCCACGCATAATTGAACAGTTTTTTCTTTGTCAGCTCGATAAAGGCATCCGCCGGAGAAAGCACTGCGGTACACGGTGTGAGCTTTTCCGTACGGACAGCCTCACCGTCTTTGTTTTCGAAAACACGGTTTATGCCGAAAACGGTTATTTCCGAGCCTTCGGCATAGCTTAATGCTGTTTCAAGCAGGTTGTTTTCTATCCAATCGTCCGAGTCCAAGAAAAGGACATATGAGCCGACTGCGTTGTCAAGTCCCGTATTTCTCGCTTCGCTCAGTCCGCCGTTCTGACTTTTTCGAATCAGCTTTATGCGAGAGTCCTTTGCGGCGAAATCGGCGCATATTTCGGCGCTTTTATCCGGTGAACAATCGTCCACCAGTATCAGTTCGAAATTTGAATATGTTTGAGCCAAAACGGCTGTTATACTTTGTTTAATGTATTTTTCAACATTGTAAACGGGCATAATTATGCTGACCGTTGGGGTATCCATTAAATTCCTCTTTTCATTTTATTTAAAAATGTGGCAAAAGAAGCGTATGATATTTGTGTTTTACCCTCGCCATTATATACTATCTGTTTTTTTATGTCAACTGCAAAGGGCTTTTGTAAGATTGCGTTGGAGGTTTTGTAAGGTGGCGGGGCGGAATTGCTTTCGTTTTATATCGCGTTTCCGTTTTTCCGAAATCAAATATTGCCGATATTAAAAAAAACTCTTGCCAAAACGATGAAAGTATATTATACTATATAAGGTCGTTGGGCTTATGCCCCGGCGGCGCAACGAATCATATTGTTTTTACAGCGAATTTTGCTTCTGTCATGCGGCGTGTTGGTCCTGTGCGACGGAGCGCCGCGAACCATGTCAGGCGGGGAACCGAGCAGCATTAAGCGGTATGCCCGTGCGACACAGTCCGCCTGCACGCCGTGTGACAGAGGCAAAATTTTTTTTGCGCGAGGTGTCCGAAAGAAATGTACAGAGTTTTATACCGCAAATGGCGTCCGCGTGTTTTTGCCGATGTTGTGGGTCAGCCGCAGGTGACAAATACGCTTTTGTCGCAGTTGAAGGAAAACCGCACCGCTCACGCGTACCTCTTTACGGGGTCGCGCGGAACGGGAAAGACCACCTGCGCGAAAATTCTTGCAAAGGCGCTTAACTGCCTTCACCCCGTAAACGGCGATCCGTGCAACGAGTGTGAGATATGCCGCGGAATAGATAACGGCACGGTTCTCGATATAGTGGAGATAGACGCAGCGTCAAACCGCGGTATTGACGATATCCGCGTTTTAAGGGACGAGGCGAATTTCACTCCGTCGCAGGCGAAGTACCGCGTCTACATAATAGACGAGGTTCATATGCTCACGATTGAGGCGTTCAATGCGCTTCTCAAAACGCTCGAAGAACCTCCGGAACATGTCAAGTTTATCCTTGCCACGACCGAAGTTCATAAGCTGCCCACCACCATTTTGTCGCGCTGCCAGCGGTTCGATTTCAGAAGAATTGAATCCGATGTCATTGCCGACAGGCTCATGTATATAGCAAAGTGCGAAAATGCCGTGCTTGACCGCGACGCGGCAATTCTTATTGCGAGAATAGCCGACGGCGGAATGCGTGACGCGCTTTCGCTGCTCGATAGGGCAATGAGCGTGTCCGACAATATCACGAGCGCGGTTGTGGCGGACTCCGCGGGACTTGTCGGGAAGGACAGCATATATAAGCTCGTCGAAGCCGTTTCCGAAAGGGATATTTCGAAGAGCCTTACTCTTTTGAATGAGCTTCACAATGCGTCCTGCGACACGGAGCGCCTTGTGAACGAGCTTATAAACCAGTTCAGAAATTACCTTGTAATAAAAACCGTGAAAACGCCGCAGGAGCTTATCGTCTGCACCGATGACGAGATGAAGCGTATGCAGCATATGGCATTGCTTTTTACAAAAGAGCAGATACTACATTGCCTGAGCGTTCTCGCGTCGACTGCGGAAGCCGTGAAGCGTACGCAGAACAGACGGATCGAAGCCGAAACCGCGCTTATCCGCCTTTGCACGCCCGAAGCCGATACGGATACCGCCGCGCTTCTTTCGCGTATTTCCGCGCTTGAAAAGGAGCTTCGTGAATTGAAAGCGAACGGCATTTCCGTAAAGCAAAGCCCGGCTGCACCTCGCGTTGATACGGGAAAAACCGCTCCCGTGACGGCGGCTGTTCAGCCCGAAACGGGCAGAGCGACCGCTTTTAACGACGACGGCGCGGAGGACCTGGACAAAAAAACACGGGACGGAAACGAAGCGGCGAATTCCGACGAAGCACTGCCGTTCGACGATGCCCCGCCCTTTGGCGAAGCCCCGCCTTTTGACGAAGCCCCGCCTTTTGACGAAGCGCCGCCCTTTGACGAAGCGCCGCCTTTCGACGAAGCACCGCCGTTCGACGAAGCACCGCCGTTTGATGATACACCGCCCTTCGGTGACGCGCCCGATACGAATTCAGCCGCAAAAAACACGGGTGAATTCGCCGGTTTTGCCGCCGAAAAACAGCCCTCTGCCGGCTTCGCCGAGAAATTCGACAGTCAGCCGGACAATGGCGACGACGAGCCTTTTGATTTCGAGTCGTTTATGTCCGAATACGCCCACGACAGCGAACAGGATTCCGATTCCGACGGCGGACAGACCGAGAAAACCGATGTTCTGGCTCCTCCCGGCGAAGAAATCAAAAATAAGCCCGGACTTGTCCCGGACAGGGACTGGGTGCGCGTGATTTTGGCGGTAGAGCAGAGCTTTCAGCCGCTTATCGGCCACTTTACGAATTCGTGCGCGTTTATAAGGGGCGAAACGCTCCTTGTTCGCCCGGCAAACCCGAACATAAAGCACTTTGTCCCGGAAGATGTTTTGGTGCGGTACTTTACACCCGTTGTGAAAAGCATTCTCGGGCGGGAATACAGAATAAAATACGATAACGATTAAAAAATGAGCCGTGAATACGGACGGAGGAAATATAAATGAAAGCAAGAATACCCAATCAGAACCAACCTTCAAGAAACGAAATGATGCAGCGTCTGCAAAAAATGCAGGAGGATATGGCTGCCGTACAGGAGAGCGTTGAAAATTCCGAATTTTCCGCGTCTGCCGGCGGCGGAGCGGTCGAAGTCACCGTAAGCGGCAAGCACGAGGTGCTCTCTGTGAAGCTCAAACCCGAGGTAGTCGACCCCGAAGATGTCGAAATGCTCGAGGACCTTCTCAAAGCATCTCTTAACGAAGCCATCCGCAAGGCAAACGACACAATGGAGAGAGAAATGAACGGTGTTACCGGCGGCATGAACATTCCCGGACTCTCCGGCCTTGGGCTGTAAGAAATGGAATATTCCGCCGTTTCTCTGCAAAAGCTCGTGGAGCAGTTTCGCCGTATGCCCGGAATAGGCGCAAAAACGGCGCAGCGCATGGCGTTCTACATACTCGGTCTTTCGCATGAGGAAGCCGAGGAGTTCGCCGACACGGTTTTGCAGGCTTCCGAAAAGATACACCGCTGCCCTAAGTGCTGCAATCTTACGGACAAGGAGCTTTGTCCCATTTGCAGCGACCCGAAACGCAATAACGGCGTTATCTGCGTTGTTGAAAATGTCGAGTCGCTTATGGCAATCGAAGGTACAAACGAATATAAAGGCGCTTACCATGTTCTCCACGGCGTAATTTCGCCGCTTGACGACATAGGGCCCGACGACATAACCGTAAAAGAGCTTCTGAACCGCGTAAACGCGGGCGGAGTCGGCGAGGTCATTATGGCGACAGGCTCCGATGTCGAAGGGGAGCTTACGGCAATGTACATATCGAAGCTGTTGAAGCCGCTCGGTATAAAGGTGTCGCGCCTTGCATACGGACTTCCGGTAGGAAGCGATCTGCAATATGCCGATTCCGTCACGCTTTCGCGCGCGATAGAGGGCAGACGGCAGCTGTGAACACATTTTTATATGGGTTTGCCCTTCGGCAGCCCGTCAGAAAGGTTCGTTTCATATGAGATACGCTATTACATTTGATATAGGAACCACCGGCGTAAAGACCTGTGTTTTTGCGATATCCGATAAAATAAGACTGCTCGGAAGCGCTTCGGCAGGCTATTCTCTCTATGTGCTTCCGAACGGCGGCGCGGAGCAGGATCCCGAGGAGTGGTGGAAAGCCATGTGCAAGACCGCGCACGAAGCGGTCGAAAAATCGGGTGTCGATCCCAATGAGATCGAGGGTATTTCGTTCTGCTCGCAGATGCAGGGGCTTGTGCTTGTGGATAAGGAGCTGAATCCCGTTCGAAGAGCGTTCAGCTACATGGATCAGCGCGCAAGGGAGGAGCTTAAAAAGGGCATTGCCCACGGCGTACAGGTAGCCGGAGCAAGCGTTCCCATCCTTCTCAAATCGCTTATGATAACCGGCGCGGCTGCCATTTCGGTCAAAGACCCCGTCTGGAAGTATAACTGGGTGAAAAACAACGAGCCGGACAGCTTTAAAAAGGTATACAAATGGCTCGATGTAAAGGATTATCTTATTGCCCGTATGACGGGCAGAGCCACCATGACGGAGGATTCCGCCTTCGGTGCGCTTCTTTACGACCTGAGAAAGGGGCATAAGTGTTGGAGCGCCTCACTGTGTAAGACGCTCGGCGTCGATGTAAATCATATGCCCGAAATCATCAAATCCACCGATATCGTTGGCGGACTTCGCGAGAAGGAAGCAGCCGAACTCGGGCTTAAACCCGGCACTGCCGTCTTTGGCGGCGGCGGAGATGCGTCCCTTATCGGTGTCGGCGCAGGCGCGGTCGATGTGGGCGACACTCATGTATATACAGGTACCTCCGGCTGGGTATCCACCGTTGTCGATAAGAGCATGGTGGACGCCGCCTCCGGTATTGCCGCAGTAATAGGAGCCGATCAGGGCAAGTTCAACTACTTCGGCGAGCTTGAAACGGCAGGCAAGTGTCTTGAATGGGTAAAGGATCATCTTGCCCTCGACGAGATAGGAATATATCTGAAAAAAGAAAATGTTGCCGACAGCTACGAAACGGAATATACGAGTCTTTACGACTATATGACCGAGGTTATCGACAGTGTTCCGGCAGGCTCGGGCGGAGTTATCTTCACCCCGTGGCTTCACGGTAACCGCTGCCCGTTCGAGGACCCCAATTCTCGCGGAATGTTCTTTAATATCAGTCTTGAAACGGGTAAGAGCGAGCTTATCAAAAGTGTTATCGAGGGCGTGTGCTACCACCTTCGCTGGTTCGCGGAAACCGAGGAGAAAAAGCTTAAAATTTCCGATCCCGTCCGTTTCGTCGGCGGCGGCGCTCTGTCGTACGCCACCTGTCAGATACTTGCGGATGTACTGGGCAGACGCGTTGAAACCGTGGATAAACCGCAGAATGTCGGCGCGGTCGGCGCGGCGGTCGTTATTGCCGTCGGACTCGGCGAGATAAGCTCGTTCAGCGAAGCAAAAAAGCTTATCCCCGTAGTCAAAACATATGAACCCAACCCCGAAAACCGCGCGGTATACGATAGAATGTACGAGGTTTTCAAAAAGCTCTACAAATCGAACAAACAGAATTTCGCCGACCTTAACGGCTGATTACGAAAGGATAAACCAAAATGCTTGAACAAAAAACTATGATGAACGCCCTGTGGAACGGTATTCAGCCCACTCTCGAAAAGTGCGGCTTTACCCCCGAATGGCAGGAGGGCGCAAATAAAAAGGAGAGCGCGGTGTACCTTCGCGGAGATTCGTCCGTTATGGATTTTATCGGCAGCGACACAAGACTGCGCTATGTTTTCAGCAACAACAGAATACATTTCCTCACAGCCCCTCTCGACGCTCAGTCCGACGACGACTCCGCTTTTAAGGTGGATTCGACATACCTTATGGTGCTCGACGAGTACGACGACAGGGATGTAAAGTCGCTTATAAACGAGATAAACGACTATATGTCGGAGATGTATCTCCGTAAAGACAGCAAGGCTTCGAAGAAGGCTCCGGCGACCGTAAGCCGTACCGCCGCAAAGAGCGGTGCGCTCAGCTACGACCCCGTGACGCTTGCCACAAGACTTAGTGTTATGTATCCCGATATCAAGCCGGAAATAAATGCGAACATAGCTCGGTACGGCGAGTTCCTTTGCGAGGATTTCTTCGTAAAATTCGGTACTCCCAAGGTCATAGAAACAATTAAACAGGGCGATCCGCAGAAGCTCAAACGCCTTTTCAATATTCTCGGCGAAGTGTACGAGGACGGCTCAAACGAAGTTCAGAGCCTTATCTGCGTTACGATTCTCGGCCCCATTCAGGACGACCCCGAGCTTATTCAGCGCATTATGCCGTATCTTACGGATACAATGCTCGAACCCGTAATAAGCGTTTCCGAGCGGCTCAAAAAGAGCAAGTCCGCACGGCTGCGCCTTGAAAATCCCCCGAAGTATAAGCCCAAAAAGAAAAAGTCTCCCGGACTTCTCAGCCAGCTTATGGGCGGTGGCGGCGGATTGCAGCAGTAACTCCGGACGCGGCGAAAATGTCGGGCGGCTGAAAACGCATGACATTGCAAAACGGACGGATATTTCCGTTTTGAGTGAATGGCGGAGAAAACAAACGCGTTATCCGATTAACGAAACAAACGCGCATTTGATCGGCCGAACCAAAAAACAGGCGCGCACTTGCTTAACGGAAAAAAGAAGTGCGCACTCACTTAACAGGGTACAAAAAAGAACCGGCGCACCGTACAAAACGCGGTGCGCCGGCATTGTTTAATCTTAT
Organism: Clostridiaceae bacterium; assembly: GCA_016297645.1. Classification (GTDB taxonomy): domain Bacteria; phylum Bacillota; class Clostridia; order Oscillospirales; family Acutalibacteraceae; genus RUG806. Next base: position 5,004 of record JAEDGF010000031.1, on the reverse strand, counting down.
AAAAAAGGGGAGTGCGCAATAAACGCGGAATCATACCGTTTTTTTTGCGCCGTATGAATCGTATCGGTCGCTTTCGTTATGTAAAATCAATTGAAAAACCCGCACTGTCCGAAGTCGTGCAGGCTCATCCCCTTGACGACTTATACATTGAAACGGAAAAGAACTATATCGCCGTCCTGCATTACATACTCTTTTCCTTCACTTCTTACAAGTCCCTTTTCTTTTGCGGCTGTCATCGAGCCGTTCGCCATCAGGTCGTCAAACGAAATTACCTCGGCGCGAATAAATCCTCTCTCGAAGTCAGAGTGGATTTTGCCTGCTGCCTGCGGTGCTTTTGTGCCTTTCTTTATCGTCCATGCCCTGACTTCGGGCTTGCCTGCGGTGAGGTAACTCATAAGCCCCAAAAGGTCGTAGCTCTTCTGAATAAGCGTGTCAAGTCCCGCCTGTTTTATTCCAAGCTCGCTTAAAAACATCTCTTTTTCGTCTGCCGGAAGCTCTGCTATCTGTGCTTCAAGCTCGGCGCAGATGGGAAGAACCTCGCTGCCCTCGGCTTCGGCAATAGCCTTGACCTTTTTGTAGAACGCGTTTTCTTCTATATCTCCCGTGAAGTCGTCCTCGCTCATGTTGCACGCATAGATAACGGGCTTCGACGAAAGCAGCGCGACCGATGAAAGCAGTGTTCTCTCCTCGTCCGTCATTTCTATCGCTCTCGCGCAGACGGCGTTGTCAAGCTCCTCCTTGACGCGATTGAAGAATGCAACATCGGCGGCAAGGCTCTTATCGCCCTTCATTGCTTTTGTGTCGCGGTCGATACGGCGTTGAAGAACCTCTGCATCCGAAAGAATAAGCTCGAGATTTATTGTTTCAATGTCCCTTGCCGGGTCGACCGAGCCGTCAACATGGGTGATGTCGTCATTTTCGAAGCATCTTACAACATGGATTATCGCATCGACCTCGCGGATGTGCGACAAAAACTTGTTGCCGAGTCCTTCACCTTTGGATGCGCCCTTTACAAGACCTGCGATGTCAACGAATTCTATCATTGCAGGCGTTACTTTGTCGGGGTGGTACATCTCTGCCAGTGCGTCGAGGCGTTTGTCCGGGACTGCGACAACGCCGACATTAGGCTCTATCGTGCAAAACGGATAGTTTGCAGCTTGTGCTCCGGCATTTGTCAGTGCATTAAAAAGTGTGCTTTTGCCTACATTCGGCAGACCTACTATACCTAATTTCATTTTTATATCCTCATTCTGTCTTTTTTTACTTTTTACATTATATACCTACCGGGACAAAAAATCAACACCTCATATACCCCATGGAAACAAAAAATCAACGCCGAAAAAATGCCGTATTTTGATTTTTTTTGCGGTGTCAAATGCGATGGCGAAGGTGTTGCGGCGATACGGCATTCGGGCTTGATAACTATGCCCGAAATGTGACAAAATCGTCAAAAAAATGCTATAAAAAATATGAACAAAGTGTTTCAGCTCATAGTTTGTTCATATTTTATTAAAGCATTTTTGAACACCTGCACACGATTCTTGTGCACAACAACACTGATATGTATAATAACCGACAATTTTTCAAAAATAATCTTTACGACAATTTGTTATAAGTGTAAACATTGTAAAATTGCTTAAAAAATGCTTGAAATCCATTGATCGTGATGGTATTATTAGTGTGCAAGTTGTGAATGGCTTTTTATAGCTTGCAACCACTGAAAATCAGAAGGAGGTGTACAAAGTGGGTGAATTCGATTTCAACGGCCTCTTCGAGCATATCTTCACTTACATGCAGAAGCTCGTGGCCATGTTCTATCAGATCAAGTCATGGCTTGAAGATCCCAAGGCGGACAACAAGGGTTGGGAAGAGAAATAAGTTTTTTCTCTGAAACGCGTGTCCTGAAACATCAATTCAAGAAAAGAGGTGCAACAGAATGAAATTCGCAGATATTACCAAGATTATAAACGATATCGCAGGCTTCGTAAAGAGCTTCGTCGCTCAGCTCAAAGGATTCATCGAAGGCTTTAAGCCCAAATTTGAGGTTAGCATTCCCACAGGTGAAGACGATCATCGTGAGAACAAGGACTAATTCCTTACCGGCGATTTATTTATTTTAATCTGAAAAGAGGTGCAACATAAATGAAACTTGACGTTCTTACCTCATTTATCGAGTACATGAAGTACTGGGGACAGATGATTATCGAGATGCTTGCCAGAATTAAGGCTTGGAAGGACGCTAACTTCCCCGAGACTACCACAGAGGCAAAAGGCGAATAATTCTCGTATCATCGCTATTATAAATCTTCCTTAAAAGGAGGTGCACACAGAATGGAAAACCTTGATTTCGGTAAACTTGAAGGTCTTTTCAACGATGTTATGGATTTCTTAAAGTCCTTCATGGAAGAACTCGCTCGCGCTCTTGCAGGCATAAAGAAGGTTTACGGTTGGTCCAAGAAGGACGGCGAATAATTCTCGCTGAACCTTGATTTTCACATCTTGAAAATTATGCATAATTAAAAAAGGGCTCCTTTATGGGGCTCTTTTTTTGCATTACGAAAATGCATAATAAGACTTTCTGAATATATACTCGATTTGAATCCGTACTCTCTGTTGAAAACAGAATTGAACTGTGCTACAATTTTCTTGTAAACGAAAGGGGAGGAGCATTACGGAACCTTTACAAAATGCCGCTTTGGCGGTAAAAAAACTGATAGATAAAAAAATGAAAATAACCTTTGCCGAGTCCTGCACGGGTGGCCTTGCGGCAGCGGAGCTTGTTGCTGTGCCGGATGCATCGAAGGGTTTTGACGGCTCGTTTGTTACCTATGCCGAAAAGCTGAAAACGGCGCTCGTCGGCGTTCCCGCCGCAGACATTGAAAAATACGGAGTCGTAAGCACCGAGGTCGCCGAAAAAATGGCTTCCGGCTGTGCAGAAAGGCTTAATTGCGAGGTCGGAGTGGGAATAACGGGTTATGCCGGTCCCACGGGCGGCACGGAAAACGCCCCGGTTGGGACGGTTTGCTTCGGCTTTTATGTGAACGGGGCAGTCAAGTCATTTACGAAGCATTTCGGCAGTATCGGTAGAAATGAAGTGCGCAGACAGAGTGTAGAGTTCGTTTTTGCAACTCTCTGCGATATTTTGGAATAACTCTCATTTTTCGATTCCTCATAAGGAAAAAGACTCTTTATTACTGCCGAAAATACGGAGCGGTATATTTTTGGCAGACCGACGAAGAGGCAGTCCGACGCAAAACGAACACTTCGCCGTATTGCTTTTGTTTTATCCGTAAGTACCGTGCCGGATCGTTTTCTGCTTCATTCGTAAGCAGCGAAAATAATACACTCAATGGAACACAAAAACCTCGCAGTTCGGTTTTACTGACCGAAAAAAACGAGGTTTTTTCTATGTGCTTATTGAATTATGCCGCGATAAATCGGTGACGCTCAGTACGCTTTCGGGAGATCCCATCTGAAAACGGACGCGAGAAGCCGGAGAATAAATACCGCGCCTATTCCGCACATGACCGACAAAACGCCGTTCAGGTCGAAATAAATGTGCATCAGATAATATATGCAGCCGCCGAAAAGCGAAGCGACGGCGTACACGCGTTTGGAAAAGACAAACGGTATCTCGCGTATACAGATGTCGCGGAGTATTCCTCCGCCGCAGCCGGTGGTCATTCCGAGAAAGATGACGAAGAAGGCGTTTTCCCCGTAGCCGGAATTTGCCGCGAGGTTGATTCCCGCGACCGTGAATACTCCGAGTCCTATTGCGTCAAAAATATTGTTGACGCGGTCGATCGCGGCGGCTTTCGTTTCAAAACGGGAATTCAGAATGCTGGCTATTATGAAGGTCACGATGCCCGCAATGACAGCCGCAATGAGGTACGAATACGAGCGGAACATTGCAGGCGGCAGGTTGCCCAAAAGCGTATCTCTTATAACGCCGCCGCCGAGTGCCGTTACTATTCCGCAGAACAGAACACCGAAAATATCAAGGTGCTTGTGCATAGCCGCCATTGCGCCCGAAACGGCAAACGCGACCGTACCGACTATTTCAAGTGCAAAAAATATGCCGTCCATTTATTCAACTCCGAACAACGATAGAATAGGAAATGCGTTTATCTGAATAAAAACCAAAACGGACAGAAGGTGCTTGTCACCGTGCGTCCGCCGGCAAATACCTGACAAGTATACAACAATTTTTTGCGGTGTGCAATCGGTTTTTTGTGATTTATGTATTTTTTCGCCTGTTTTATTGAGTCAGCTTACTGCCGCATTCGGGACAAAAAGTCATGCCGGTCCCCACAAAAGCACCGCAGCAGGGGCACACGGGTGCGCTTGTATGTTCCTTTTTGTTCTGTGCCCCGCATTTCGGGCAGAAAACGGCATTTGCCGCCATGGGCGCACCGCATTTTTTGCAGCGGCAGCCGTTTATAGAGGGGCGGGAAACCGCAGCACGGGGCGAACCGCCGTCGGAGTTGTTGTCGGAGATAAACTGGTCTTCAACTATAAGTCCGTCGTCTATCGCGTCGAAATCCGGCAGCTCCTCCTCGGGAGCGCTGTTTGAAAACGGCACAGCTCCCGCTTTTTGACGAGCCGCAATTTTTTCGGCGGTCATACGGCTTATTTCGGCAGCCGCCTTTGCAGCTATCGCGTCAAGCTCGTCGGACTCTGAAATATCAGACTGTGCGCCGGGAACGGAGCTTTCCGTTTTCAGCGGATTGCCGCGATCGGCAGGAGCAATCGGGTCGGAATTCTCAAAGAATACGGTGTGATTTTCCGTTTTTTGGGTGTCAACGGATGAGAAGCCCGCAGACGGCACATTTTCCGGGGCAGCCGCAGCATTCATGGGGGAAGCAGCTACGGGCGGAACGCTTGCCGCAGCATTTACGGGGGAAGCAGCCACGGGCGGAACGCTTGCCGCCGCATTTATGTGGGAAGCCGCCACGGGCGGAACGCTTGCCGCCGCATTTATGTGGGAAGCCGCCACGGGCGGAA